>WRCL01000430.1 GCA_009783975.1 Micrococcales bacterium | reverse complement strand
TGACCAACGGGGCCCGGCTGTACGTGGACCACGCGCACCCGGAGTACTCCTCGCCAGAGGTGACCAACCCCTATGACCTGGTGGTCTGGGACCGCGCCGGGGAGATGGTCATGCTCGCGTGCGTGCGGGCTCTGGCGACCAGCCCGGTCCTGCCTGACGTGACCTTGTACAAGAACAACGTCGACGGCAAAGGCGCCACCTACGGCACGCACGAGAACTACCTGGTCACGCGGGCGGTGCCGTTCAGTGACCTTGTCGCGTGGCTCACCCCGTTCTTGGTGACCCGGCAGGTGTTCTGCGGCGCCGGGCGGGTGGGCCTGGGCCAGCGCGGCGAGGAGCCCGGGTTCCAGCTGTCCCAGCGCGCCGACTACGTCGAGGCTGAGGTCGGGCTGGAGACCACCTTGCGCCGGCCCATCATCAACACCCGCGACGAACCGCACGCCGACCCGCTGGCGTGGCGCCGCCTGCACGTCATCGTCGGCGACGCGACCATGCTCGAACCGGTGACGTACCTGCGCGCCGGGGCGACGTCGGCAGTGCTGTGGCTCGTCGAACAGGCCGTCGCCCGCGGCGGGCTGCCTGCCCCGGACATGGCGCTGCGAGACCCGGTGAGTGCGTTCCACCAGGTCAGCCGGGACACCACGGTCCGCGCGCCCCTGGAGCTGGCCGACGGGCGTACCGCGACAGCACTCGACGTCCAACGCTGGTACCTCGAGCAGGTGCTCGCCGCCGTCAGCGCCGACCGCGACGCCCAGACCGCTGACGTGCTGTCGCGCTGGGCCGACGTCCTGGACCGCCTCGGCGACGACCCGGCCACGTGCGCCCGCGACGTGGAGTGGGTCGCCAAGCTCGGTGTGCTCGAAGGTCTGCGCCGGCGCGGCCACCTGGCCTGGGACCACGCCAAGCTCGCTGCGGTGGACCTGCAGTGGTCAGACCTGCGCCCCGAACGCGGCCTGTACCACCGTCTGCTCGCCGCTGGCGCGGTCGACACCGTCGTCGATCCCGAGCAGGTGCGCCGTGCGGTGACCCACCCGCCGACCGACACCCGGGCGTACTTCCGCGGGGAGGCCGTGGCCCGGTACCCAGGCCAGGTCTGCGCCGCGAGCTGGGACTCGGTGATATTCGACGTCCCTGGTCGCGACACCCTCCAGCGCGTCCCCATGCGCGACCCCCTGCGCGGGACGAAGGCCCATGTCGGTGCCCTGCTGGACGCCAGCGGCGACGCAGGTGCCCTGCTGGACGCCCTCGTCGACGAGACGGCCGACGACTGAGGTGTTCGTGCTGGGCCAAGGCGGTCGCGGACGCCGCAAATCGGTGGATCCAGGCTTAGACTGACGCCGGCACGCGACGACGGGATGGCCATGACAGCTCCAGAGGACCAAGAACTGCCTCCGACCGCTCCCCAGAGCCCGCCGCACCACACCGTGGACCCCCCCGAGGGCCAACCAGCCGACAGTGGGGCCGAGGTCCCGGCCGTCGCGGACAGCGCGTCGGACGCAGGTGACGCCGAGGGGGAGAGCCCGGACCACGCGGGAGTGACACCCGCCGGTCCGGACCCGTCAGGAAGTGCGACCACGGCGACCCCTGACGGCGGCACCGACCCAGCCTCCGGCGGTCCAGCTCCGGTGTCCGGTCCTGCCGTGACCGAGCCCACGGCACCCATGCTGCCAGAAACTGTCGTTCTGGAACCCCCAGCGTCGGCGCCACCGGACCCGATACCCACCGAACCTCCGCCTCCGCCTCCGCCCGCGCCAGAACCGCCACCCGCCCCGCCAGCACTACCCCCTCCGCCGGATCCGACGCTTGTGGTTCCGGCTTCGCAGGAGTCGTCAGCACCGGTTCCACCCGAGGTGCCAGCCCCGGTTTCGCAGACGGATCCAGCCCCGGCCGAGGTGCCTGTGGCACCAGCACGTGTGTCACCAGATCCGGCTGCTCTGGACCCTTCAGCGCCGGCCCCGGCTCCGCTGGCCGCTGAACCTCTGGTCCCGGCCGCGGCAGACCCGGTCTTGGTTCCGGCCGAACCAACGCCAGTGCCCGAGCTTCCACAGACGGTCGTTCTGGAACCACCCGCCGTCGTACCGCCAGACCTCGTCTCCCCGGACCCGATCGTCTCCGAACCGGCCCCCGAGGTGCCTGCCGGACCTCTCGCGTCTGCGGCCCCTGCGTCGACGCCGACAGAACCAGAACTACCCGTCCCGCCGGCGGTGCCGACCGACCTGGACACGGCGGTTCTGGCACCTGCGGCTGTGCCGCCTGGCCTTGTCTCCTCGGAGCCTGCGTCCGTGGCGACGCCGTCCGACCCAGCTGTCCCCACCGAGCCACCGCCGCTGTTGTCATCAGAGACAGTGGTTCTCGAACCTCCTGCGCCGGGTCTGGACCCGGCGTCCGTGGCACCGGTCCCCGTCGACCCGCCTGCGCCCGCCGAAGCGATGACCGCAGAACCGTCGGTGCCATCGGCTCCATCGGTCCCGAGCGAGCCACCTCAGGTGTGGGACACCGTCGATCTGGA
>WRCL01000429.1 GCA_009783975.1 Micrococcales bacterium | reverse complement strand
CTAACGACCCATCCCGACCCCCCAAGGCGAGACGGACACCCCCCCTCACCCAACACCCAACCCCCGTCCAGACCCCAAAGGCGAAACGGATACGAGACCGGGGCTGACGGGGGCCACCAGTTCCGGTGTGGTGGGCATCAAGGCTCGCCGCAGGCGAGCCCGGGCAGAACTGGTGGCCCCCGTCAGCCCCACCCCAGAGCGAAGACGGCTCAGCCGCCAGCCCCCACCCCAGAGCGAAGACGGCTCAGCCGCCCCCTGTCAGGCGCGGTTGGCGAGGTAGTGCTGGGCGTCCAACGCCGCCGCACAGCCTGACCCTGCGGCCGTGATGGCCTGGCGGTAGGTGTGGTCGACGACGTCGCCGCAGGCGAACACCCCCGGCAGGTTGGTCTGGGTGCCGTGCGGGGCGACGCGGACGTACCCGTCGTCGTCGAGGTCGACCTGGTCGGCGAACAGGTCGGTGCGCGGGTCGTGGCCGATGGCGACGAACACGCCGTCGACGGCGAGCTCGCGGGTCGCACCAGTCGTCGTGTCGGCCAAGGTGACGCTCGTGACCTTCTCCTGCCCGCCGATGGCGACGACCTGGCTGTTCCAGGCGAACTCGAGCTTGGGGTCGGCGGCGGCGCGGTTGGCCATGACGAGCGAGGCGCGCAGCTGGTCGCGACGGTGCACCAAGGTCACCTTGGAGGCGAAGCGGGTCAAGAACGTCGCCTCCTCCACCGCGGAGTCGCCCCCGCCGACGACGACGACGGAGCGGTTGCGGAAGAACGCCCCGTCGCACGTGGCGCACCACGAGACCCCGCGGCCGCTGAGCCGGTCCTCCTCGGGCAGCCCGAGGCGGCGGTAGGCCGACCCGGTCCCCAAGATGACCGCCGGGGCGTGCAGCACGGTGCCGCTGGCGGTGGTGACCACCTTGACCGGACCGGCGAGGTCCGCGGTGACCGCGTCTTCGAACAGCACGGTCGCACCGAACTTCTCGGCCTGGCGCCGCATGGCCTCCATGAGGTCGGCGCCCTCGACCCCGTCGGGGAACCCAGGGAAGTTCTCCACCTCGGTGGTCGTCATCAGCGCGCCCCCGGCGGTGACCTCTCCGGCGACGACCACTGGTGCCAGGCCTGCCCGGGCGGTGTAGATCGCTGCGGTGTATCCCGACGGTCCAGAACCGACGATGACGACGTCGCACCCGCGCGGCTCGCCGGCCGGGACAGCCGCGCCCGCAGGAGGTATCGACGGAAGCTGGATGAAGTTATCGGTCATGACTCGTCCTCGTGCGTGTGTTGTCCGGTGCGGGCGGCTGCCCGGACGGTGGTGTCCCTGACAGTAGGCCATCGCCGCCCGCGGTCGCTACTACCTGCGCACCACACGTGCCGCAAGGGATGGATACGTCCGTCAGTTCTTCAGCAGCCCGGGGTCGTCGGGTGCCAAGACGGCGAGGATCCGGTTGAGGTCTTGGACCGAGGCGAACTCGACGGTCAGACGTCCACGGGCTTTGCCGAGGGCGACTTTCACCCGGGTGTCGAACCGGTCGGACAAACGTGTGGCAAGCGCGTCGACCGCCTCGTTGTGCCCCCCGGGCCGCGGGGTCGGCCGCTTCTTGGCCGGTTGGACACCACCGAGGGCGACGATCTCTTCCACAGCCCGGACCGACAGGCCTTCGGCGACGATCCGCTGCGCGAGGCGCTCGATCTGCGCCACATCGTCCAGCCCGAGCAGCGCCCGGGCGTGCCCGGCAGACAAGACCCCGGCGGCGACGCGTTTTTGCACCGGCGCGGGCAGGCGCAGCAGGCGCAGCGTGTTGGTGATCTGCGGACGCGAACGCTGGATCCGCGTCGCGAGCACTTCTTGTGTGCACCCGAAGTCGTCGAGCAGCTGCTGGTACGCGGCCGCCTCTTCCAGGGGGTTGAGCTGTGAGCGGTGGAGGTTCTCCAGCAGCGCGTCACGCAGCAGGTTCCCGTCTTGGGTCTCGCGGACGATCGCCGGGACGGTCTCCAGCCCGGCCCGCTGCGAAGCGCGCCAGCGCCGCTCGCCCATGACCAGCTCGTACCCGTCGCCGGCGGGCCGCACGACGACCGGCTGCAGGACGCCGACCTCCTGGATCGAGCCGACGAGCTCGGCGAGGTCGTCGTCGTCGAAGACCCTGCGCGGCTGGCGCGGGTTGGGCCGGATCGCCGAGACCGGGACTTCTGCGAAGCGGGCCCCGGGCACCTCGACGAGGTCCGGTTCGAGCACGGCTGTCGCGGTGGCTGCTGGTGCGTCGGGGAAGAACACGTCCACCGGACGGTTGCCGTTCGGCGTCATCTCGGCCCCGGTCGGGATCAGGGCGCCGAGCCCGCGGCCCAGGCCGCGTCGTTTCTCGCTCACTTGTCCTCCAGCTGTGCGTCGTTGTCACCATACGCGGCTTGGTCGGGTGCGGTGAGCGCACCACGCTCAGCAATCTCTTTCGCGGCCTCCAGGTATGCCAGGGCGCCGGAGGACCCGGCGTCCCACGTCATGACGGTCTGGCTGTTGCTCGGGGCCTCG
>WRCL01000428.1 GCA_009783975.1 Micrococcales bacterium | reverse complement strand
CGACCGCCCCGTCGGCGGCGACGACATCGGCAGGCGTCACCCCGCCGCGGCGTGCGACGTCGAAGGTCCGCTGGGCGCCGGCGACCATCTGGGTGGCGGCGTTCACCTGGCCTTTCGCGGCTTTCACACCGTCGTCGAACAGGTCGTTCGGTGCAGGGGCGGTGTACCCAGCACGGGCGAACAGCGCACGGACCCCCGCAGCCAGGGCTGCGTCGTACGTCGTGTTCGCCGGGTTGCCGGCGTTGATCCCCAGCGCCCGCAACGCCTCACGCAGCTGCACGACGTCTGGCCCCGACATCCCCGGACCCAGGTCCCGGTACACCGGCAGGTCTCCTTGCAGGGCGATGACGGGGCGTCCGACGACCTCCAGCGCCACGTGACCGGCCGACAGCTCGCTGCCGCGCGTGGGCACCTGGCCGGTGACCACCGCTGGGATCCCCGAGTCGCCCATCCCCGTCACCCGCTGCAGCTCCACGGAGTTCTCCCGCTGGACCTCGGCGCGCAGCACCACGTCGTTGGAGATCACGCGTTTGTCAAGCTTGTAGGTGATCGGCCCGGCCGCTGGCGGCGACAGGTTCGCCGCGGCCTGCGCCGGGGACTGGATGAGCCTGCTCAGCCCCATCCCGGCGACCAGGCTCACCACGGCCACGACAGCCAGGACGAGCACCGACCGTTGGCCTTTGGGCAGCTGCAGCACAAGCTGTGCGAGCTTCGCTCTCATCATCTCCTCGTCAGGTCGTCGGCACCTGCCCCCTGCTGACCATACGTCCTTTTTTGGACCAAAGTCGTCGTCCGCGAGTCGGACCAGCCGTCCGCCTCGCGGTGGACTCGTGTGCGACCAGGGACTCGTCGTCGAGCTGGACGACGCCACCAGCACCTCGTCGGACCGTCGGCTCAGTCGCTGGCGCGGTGCTCTGCGAGTCGTGCTACGTCCGAGGATGGACCTGTCTCCTGTCCGCCGCCCGCGGTGGCGGGACGCGTGCGTTGGTGCTGCAGCCCCTGACGGGCTGCTCGGACCGGCAGGCCGCTGACTTCGTGCCGTACGACCTGCGGTGGAAGGCTGCGTGCGGGGTCGGGGTCGACCAGCCGGGGTTCCGCTACTCGGTGCTGTGCTACCGGCGGGGCATCGCCGCGTCGGCGCTGTCGTCGAAGACCGCGTGCGCACCGACAAGGCCATGGGCCTTGGCAACCTGCCAGCCAGCACCTGGGACCACAACCGGGCGTGGGTCCTGGCGGCGAACATCGCCGCGGACCTGGGCGCCTGGCACCGGTTGCTGTGCCACCACGACCGGCCCGACCTGGTCCGCGCCGAGCCCAAGACCATCCGCCGCCGCGTCTACTGCGCCCCGGCGACCCTGGCCCACCACGCCCGCCGACGCTTCTTGCGCTTCGACCGCACCTGGCCATGGACCCAAGCCATCACCGATGCCTGGCTGCGCATCTGCGCCCTGCCGGACCCCAAGCCGGGCTGAACCCCAGCCCACCGCCCCTACCAGCGAAAGCCTCACCGGGCCAGTGGAACCCGGCGCCCGCAACGGCCTGCGGCTTGAACCCCACGCCCAACCACCACGAACACCCCAAACCCAACCTCTCAGCTCAGCTCAGGCAGGCACGTCACCCCGCTGACGAATCGAGGCCAGTGAGGTGGTGGCCAAGGTGTGCTGGCCCTTGCTGGTGGTGACGAACCGGGTGGTCTTCGCAAGCGATACCGCTTGACACGCGGGTTGCTCGTCGCGTAACGTCGGCGTTGTCCGAAAACATAGTGAGCCGTCGCGCAACGAAGGAGTTTTCATGCACCGACGTCGCACTGTTTCGTCCCTGCTCTCCGCGGTGCTCGCCGCCGGAATTGTTTTGGCTGCAGCAGTCGGAGCATCAGGAACAACGCACACCGCTGTGAGCGCATCGAAATCCGTCACGGTCAATGGCGTAGTCTATGCCCATTCAGCCAAAATTTCGACAGATACCGGCGGTCACTATGCGGTTGCCCACACAAATCTCGGCGCCAGCACTACTGTTCCTTCAGGATGGCTTGGAACATACCCGCGGTTGTGGTCAAGTTCAGGAACCATCGTCAAAACTGTTGGCTACAGTTACTCAAGCAGGGCCGCGACAAGTTGGAGTTCAACTGTGGTACACCAGAGCCAGAAGGCTGGCTCGTTCTACTCTCAGGGTTGTGTCCAAGTCTGGAATGGGAAGGGGTACAACACCTACTGCACCGAGCGCTCCCCGAATCAAAACGCGTGACGCATGATGCCGGTATCACGCAGCACATTTCCGGCGCTCCTGTGTGCGCTTCTTCTTCTCGGGTGCAGCACTCCAGCATCTCCCGCAGAGCAACCTCGGGGGCCTACCGTTCAGACCTCATTTCCAGTAAATGAGAATGGGGATACCTACGGTTCTGCTTGGGGATTGCCGCCTGATGACGAACCCGATCTCATCAGAGTGATGGCAACCAACGGAGCAGAAGGGTATGTGCGCCGCGCCGAGTTGCATGCCGTCGACGGAAGTCAGGTGACGAAT
>WRCL01000427.1 GCA_009783975.1 Micrococcales bacterium | reverse complement strand
TTCGGCGGGTTCGGCCTGGAGCTGGCGGACCTGGCCGAGCTGCGCCAGTGGGAGTCGGCGACGCCCGGGCACCCTGAGTACGGGCGCACCGCAGGGGTGGAGATCACGACCGGGCCGTTGGGCCAAGGCCTGGCCTCAGCGGTGGGGATGGCGATGGCCGCACGGCGTGAACGTGGGCTGCTCGACCCCGACGCCGAACCTGGGACCTCCCCGTTCGACCACCACATCGTCGTCCTCGCCTCCGACGGGGACATCCAAGAGGGCATCACCGCCGAGGCTGCCTCGCTCGCGGGCACCCAAGAGCTCGCCAACCTCATCGTCATCTGGGACGACAACCGGATCTCCATCGAGGGCGGCACCCAGGTGACGTTCACCGAGGACGTCGACGCCCGGTTCGCCGCCTACGGGTGGCACACCCAGACCGTGGACTGGACCGACACCGCCGACGGGCTGTACGCCGAAGACGTCACCGCCCTGGCCGCAGCGCTGGACGCGGCGAAGGCCGAGACGACGCGTCCGTCGTTCATCGCCTTGCGGACCCTCATCGCCTGGCCGACACCTGGCAAGACCGACGACCCGTCCTCGCACGGGGCCAAGCTCGGCTCGCAGACGGTGCGCGACCTGAAGACCGCGGTGGGGTTCGACCCGGACGCGGTGTTCGTCGTCGACGACGAGGTCCTCGCCCACACCCGTCGCCTGCGTGAACGCGGCGCAGCAGACCACGCCGTGTGGCAGGTGTCGTTCGACACGTGGGCCGCAGCGCACCCCGAGCGCAAAGCCCTGCTCGACCGGCTGGCCGGACGCCGGCTGCCCGAGGGGTGGACGGACCTGCTGCCGACCTTCGAAGCGGGCACGGCTGTGGCGACACGGGTCGCGTCGGGGGCGACGATCAACGCCTTGGCCCCGGTGCTGCCCGAGCTGTGGGGCGGGTCGGCGGACCTGGGTGGGTCGAACAACACGAACATCACCGGTGAACCGTCGTTCATCCCCGCGTCGCGTTCGTCGGCGCAGTTCACCGGCGACCCGTACGGGCGCACGATGCACTTCGGCATCCGTGAGCACGCGATGGGCGCGATCGTCTCAGGGATCTGGTTGCACGGGCTGACCAGGCCGTACGCTGGCACGTTCTTCCAGTTCGCGGACTACATGCGCCCGGCGGTGCGCCTGGCGGCGATGATGAGCGCACGTGTGGTGTACGTGTGGACGCACGACTCGATCGGTGTCGGCGAGGACGGGCCGACCCACCAGCCGGTCGAGCACCTGGCTGCGTACCGCACGATCCCCGGGCTGGCCCTCGTGCGCCCGGCCGACGCGAACGAGGCTGTCGCGGCGTGGGCCGCGGTGCTCACCCGCGACGCCGGTCCGGTCGCGCTAGTGCTCACCAGGCAGGACGTGCCGGTGTTCCCCCGTGGTGCTGACGGGTTCGCCGAGGCGGACGTGACCCGAGGGGCCTACACCCTGCTCGAGGCCCCCGACCTTGGCCACGGACCTGATGTCGTGCTGCTCGCGACAGGTTCTGAGGTGGCGCTGGCTGTCGAGGCCCGCGAACGCCTCGCGGCCGATGGCCTCGCCGCCCGGGTGGTCTCGGTTCCGTGCATGGAGTGGTTCGACGAGCAGCCCCAGACCTACCGTGACCAGGTCGTGCCGCCGCAGGTGCGCGCCCGGGTCTCGGTCGAGGCGGGGATCGCGTTGTCGTGGCACCGCCTGCTCGGCGACCACGGCCGCGCCGTGTCCCTCGAACGCTACGGAGCCTCAGCCCCACCGGCGCAGCTGTTCGCCAACCTGGGGATCACGACCGACGCGGTCGTCGCCGCAGCGCACGAGTCGATCGCTGCGGCCCGGGCCTGACGTCAGTCGCGTCCTGGGCGTCGGGCGCGGGCACGACGCCAGACGACCACACCGCCGACGCACACTGACACGACGATGACCAGCGCTGCCATGGCGGGCAGCGGCGGTCCGTCGTCCTCGACGGCGACGACCTGCGCGACCGGACCTGTGACACCCACCGGACGTCCGACGTACGGCCCGACGTCGCCGGAGGTGAGGTCGGGCAGCTCACCGAGCAGGTCGACGAGGGTGCCGCCTTCAGCAAGGACCGGTTCGAGCTCGGCGCGTCTGGCGTCCAGGACGACCTGGAGGTCCCCGTCCGGGCACGACAGGGCGAACACCCTGTTGTGCCGGTACTCGCCATCGATCGTCGTGCACCCGGCCCAGAAATGCGCGAGCGCAGCGAAGGCATGACCAGCAGGTTTGGTCTCCCCAGCGTTGCGCGAGCTCACCGGGTCGCGCCGGATCAGCCCGAAACCCTCTTCGCCGTGGTCCTCGTCGATGTCCTCGACCAGGTCGTACCACCAGATCCCGGCGACGTCACCGGTGGCGCGCACACGCACGTACAGCTCGACGAGGTTGACAGCCTGGACCTCTTCGCTCACCCCGCCGCCAAAGTTCGACGACGACCACCCGATCTCGGTGATGTACATCGGGAGCCGCTGGCCATAGGCCGCCGCGACCTCGTCGGCGACC
>WRCL01000426.1 GCA_009783975.1 Micrococcales bacterium | reverse complement strand
GTCACCGTCCTGGTGGTCCCCACCAACGAAGAGCTCGAGATCGCCCGCCAGTCCGCCGACCTCGTCCGCCCCTGAGGACAATGGGGACGGTTCTTATGTCTTGCCTGGTCAGACGCCTGTCGGGGCGCAGGATGCGTCCCGACCTCAGCCTTCGGTCGCCAACCTGAGCGTTCGACAACTGAGGTTGGCGACCAAGGGTTTGGGTTGGCGGGGTTCGGGGTCGGTGCCCGCGGCGGCAGGCGCCGGCCGAACAGGTCCACCACCCTGGCAGGACTGCGCGGCGGAAGCCCAAGGGTCGCGCTGACCAGGCAAGACATAAGAACCGTCCCCATGTCTTGCAGTGTCTTGGTCAGCGGGGTTGGTAGTGGGAGACGACGATCTCGACGCGTTGGAACTCTTTGAGGTCGGAGTAGCCGGTGGTGGCGATGGCTCGGCGCAGGGCACCGATGAAGTTCACGGTGCCGTCGGCGGTGGACGAGGGGCCGAACATGATCTGTTCCATGGTGCCGACGCTGCCGACGGCGACGCGTTCGCCGCGCGGGAGCTCGGGGTGGTGGGCTTCAGAGCCCCAGTGCCAGCCGCGGCCGGGGGCGTCAGAAGCCCGGGCGAGGGCGGCGCCGAGCATGACGGCGTCGGCGCCGCAGGCCAGGGCTTTGACCAGGTCGCCGGAACGTCCGACGGAGCCGTCGGCGATGACGTGGACGTAGCGGCCGCCGGACTCGTCGAGGTAGTCGCGGCGGGCGGCGGCGACGTCAGCCACCGCCGTGGCCATGGGGACGTGGATGCCCAGGGCCAGGCGGGTGGTGTGGGCTGCTCCCCCGCCGAAGCCGACGAGGACGCCGGCGGCCCCGGTGCGCATCAAGTGCAACGCCGCGGTGTACGTCGCGGCGCCGCCGACGATGACCGGCACGTCGAGCTCGTAGATGAAGCGTTTGAGGTTCAGCGGTTCGGCGCGGCCCGAGACGTGCTCGGCCGAGACTGTCGTCCCGCGGATGACGAACAAGTCGCACCCGGCTTCCACGACGGTGCGCCAGTGCTCTTGGGTACGTTGGGGTGACAAGGCTCCAGCGACGGTCACCCCGGCCGCGCGGATCTCGCCCAGGCGGGCGGTGATGAGCTCGGGGCGGATCGGCGCAGAGTAGATCTCCTGCATCCGGGCGGTGGCGGCGTCACCGTCGAGGGCGACGATCTGCTCGAGCAGCTCGGTGGGGTCCTCGTACCGGGTCCACAGGCCTTCGAGGTCAAGCACACCCAGGCCCCCCAGGCGCCCCAGGGCCACAGCGGTGGCCGGGCTCATCACCGAGTCCATGGGGGCGGCGACCACTGGGAGGCCGAAGTGGTACGCGTCGATCTGCCACCCGACCGAGACCTCCTCAGGGTCGCGGGTGCGCCGCGAGGGGACCACCGCGACGTCGTCGAACGAATAGGCCCGGCGGCCGCGTTTGCCACGGCCGATCTCGATCTCGGTCATCCTCTGAGCGTAGCCCGCTCCACCGGGCGTGCGCGCCGGGTCGGGGCAACCGTGTGAGGAGTCCAGGCCCGCGACGACGGCCGAGCCTCCCAGCGGTGGCTCACGCTGGTGGCACCCCAACCTCAGCCTGAGGCTGGCCCAGGACCCGGGGTTTTGGGTGCGACAGACTACTAGTGCCCTGGTGTGGGTGGTTGGTGAGATGCTCTGGGCGACGAAAGGTGCGGCGGTGCGAACAGCGTGGTGGCCAGGTGCGGTGCTCGGGTTCGACACCGAGACGACCGGGGTGGACGTCGAGAACGACAGGATCGTCACCGCCGCCCTGGTGCGCCGTGACGCCGACGGGACGCATGTGCGTACCTGGTTGCTCAACCCGGGGGTGGAGATCCCGCAGGTCGCGGTGCAGATCCACGGGATCACCACCGAGCAGGCCCGCACCCAGGGCGTCGCACCCGCCGACGCCCTGGCCCAGATCGCAGACGTCCTCGTCGCGTCGGTGCGCTCCGGTGTGCCCGTCGTGGCGTTCAACGCCCGGTTCGACCTGCGCCTGCTCGACGCCGAGCTCGTACGGCACCAGCTACCCACCCTCCCCGACCGTCTGGGGCACGCCGTGCGTCCGGTCCTGGACCCGCTGGTGCTCGACCGCGCCTTGGACCCTGACCGCCCCGGCCCACGCACCCTCGGAGACCTGTGCGCCGTCCACGAGGTACCCACCGGGTCGCTGCACAGCGCCGACGCCGACGTCGTGGCGACCTTGGACCTCCTGGCCCGGCTGGTCGCCCGCCACCCAACTCTGGCGACCACCGACCTGGACACCTTGCACGACCAGCAGACCACCTGGGCCCACGCCTGGCACGAAGCATTCCTCGCCTCGCGATCCCCGGAGCTGAACCCTGAGCGTGGAGTCGAAACCTGAGCGTAGAACACCAGGTTTCGGCTCCACGCTCAGGGTTCAGTCCCGTTCTTGGACGGTGACGTGCACGGTGTCGCCCACCTGCTTGCCGATGGTCGCGCGAATGTCTTTGAGAATCCCCAGGATGTAGCAGACCGACCCGTCGTCGT
>WRCL01000425.1 GCA_009783975.1 Micrococcales bacterium | reverse complement strand
GGTAGGCCGATGGGGGTGATACCGCCGTACTCCATGGCGGAGTCGGCGACGGCGCGGTCGGTGGGTATGAACGACGCTTTCTTCACGTCGAGCAGGGTGCGGATACGGTGGTTGACGTCGGCGCGGGTGGTGGAGCGGACCATAGCGGCGGCGGTGCGTTCGACGGCGCCGCGTTTTCCGGCCACCAGGACGCAGTTGACCGAAGCCTCCGGGTCCAGGCCGCAGGCGGCGACGAGGGCGGCAGTGTCAGCCAGGTCGGGGTCGATCTGGGCGACGAGCACCTGCGTGGCCACCTGCGGCGTCGTCGCAGCCCAGGCGGTGAGCGTGGCCAGGGTCGGCGTCGCCAACAGGTCAGGGTGGTCCAGGGCGGGGCGCCAGTCCAGGGCGGTCATCGCTGGAAGGTGCCGACGAGACCGGCACGGGCGATCGTGTGGAAGACCAGCATCATGTTCGACGCTCCAAGCATAGCGTCGGGCCCCATACCCATGGTCGGCACGTCCAGGGCGTGCACGGCGTAGAAGTAGCGGTGCTCCTCACCAGGAGGGGGAGCGGCACCGACGTACGCGGCCACGCCGTCGTCGCCGCGCAGGGTCACCGAGCCGGGGGGCACCTCGCACCCCGCGCCGAGCTCGGTGACGGTGACCGGGACGTCGAGCAGGGTCCAGTGCCACCACCCCGACGGGCCGGGAGCGTCCGGGTCGAAGCAGGTCACCGCGAACGACGCGGTCTCTGCTGGGAACCTGGACCATGCCAGGTGCGGGGACATGCTGCGGCCCACGGGGGTGTTCGTCGTCTCGTCGGGCACACGAGCGCCAGGGGCGAACGTCTGCGAGACGAGCTCGAAGCTGGGGACCTGCGGCAGCAAGGAGTAGGGGTCTGGGGCTTGGGGACGGTCCAACGGGCGCATGGGTACCTCCGTGATCGGTGTCGAGACCCATCATGGCCTGTTGCAGGCCCAGTGTCTTGCACCGGCGCACAACACCCTCCCGGGCGAACGACGGGCCACGTCAGCACTGCTACAATCGAACACAGGTTCGACGACGAGTGTGGGCAGAGGAGTCGCTGATGGTCGCTGTGGCGGTCGACCGCGCCCTGCGGGCCCGGGCTGCGCTGGCTGATGCCGAGGCGCGCACCGGTGCACGGCGGGTCTTGCTCGTCGCCGGCGACCACCACACGCCGCCAAGCACCCTGGTCACCGATGAACGCCCACCCCTGCCGGTGCCACCACCGTTGGCCCCGCTCATGCCCGAAGGGCTGCGGCGCGGGGCTGTGACCACAGTGCTCGGGCCGACCTGGCTGGTGCTTGGGATGCTCGCCCACGCCATGGCCGACGGTGCCTGGGCAGCGGTCGTCGGTCACCCTGACCTGGGGTTGCTCGCCGCCGCACGGGCTGGGGTGCCGCTGGACCGGCTCGGGCTGGTCCCCACCCCAGGTGACCGCACAGCCCAGGTGCTCGGCGCGCTCGCCGACGGGATGGGTGTGGTGCTCGTCGGGCCGCGCGCCGCGCTGCCCGAGGCCGACGCCCGGCGGATCACCGCCCGGGTCCGTGACCGGGGCACCGCTGTGATCACCACCGTCGCTTGGCCAGGGGCCCACGTCGTGCTGGCGGCCAGCCCCACCCGCTGGAGCGGTGTGGGCACCGGCACAGGCCGGGTGCGCAGTGGGCAGACCACCGTCGTGCGTGACAGACGTACCACCGCCCTGGTCGACCTGCCCCTGCCTACGCCAGGGCCGGTCGAGCACTGCCAGCCACGTCTGCGCAGGGCAGGATGAGCACCCGCACGACGGTCGTGTGGGTGCCGGACTGGCCGGTGCTCGCCGCGATGGACGCCGCCGGGGTGCCGGTGCACACCCCAGCCGCGGTGCACGACGGACGCTGCGTCACAGCGACCTCAGCCACCGCCCGCGCCGCCGGGGTGCGCCGGGGGATGCGCCGCCGCCTCGCCCAGGGGTGCTGCCCCGAGCTGGTGCTGCTGCCCGACGACCAGACCCGCGACACCGTCGCGTTCGAGCACGTGGCCCAGGCGTGCGAACAGGTCGTCGCTGGTGTCGAGCTTGCACGGCCCGGGTTGTTGCTGCTGCCAGCAGGTGGGGCCGCGCGGTACCACGGGTCTGAACAGGCGTTGGCCGACGCCCTGGTCGAGCAGGTCGCGGCAGACACCGGCCACGAGTGCGGGGTCGGCACCGGCGACGGGCTGCTCGCCGCGCTGCTGGCCGCACGCACCGGGGCGGTCGTGCTGCCAGGTGGTTCTGCGCAGTTCTTGGCGCCCCAGCCGGTCGGCGCGCTGCTCACCGCTGCGGTCGACGGTGCCCAGACCGACGCGGCACGTGACCTGGTCGGGTTGTTGCTGCGCCTGGGTGTGCGGACCTTGGGCACGTTCGCGGCGCTGCCACGCGCGGATGTGGCTGCACGGTTCGGGCGCACAGGCACCTGGGCCCACACCCTGGCCAGCGGCGACGACCTGCGCCCCCCGGCACGCCGTCGCGTCGAACCAGACCTTGTCGTCGCCGACGACCTGGACCCGCCGGTC
>WRCL01000424.1 GCA_009783975.1 Micrococcales bacterium | reverse complement strand
TGGAACAGCGAGTTCACCCACGGGTCGAGGTACGGGGTGAACGGCAACGTCGAGGCGTACACGCTGGAGCACCCGGTGGAGTTCGCCACGACGGTTGGCGACGGGCCGTTACCGGTCGGGCCAGCCTCGATGCGGTACAGCGCCGAGTCCAGCTCGGTGACCGCGTCGGTGATCCGCGCAGCACGGGCGGTGTCGGTGACGTCCTCGAGCTTGGTGCGCAGCTGGTCGACCAGCGACCCCAGCTCGCGCACCTGGGTGCGGCGGCGGTCCTCGGCGCGGGCTTTGGACAACGAGGTGACCAGGCGGATCGAGGTGACCTCACCACAGCCGCGGCACGCACCGTGCCCGCCGACAGTCGCGTAGTACGCGTCACGGTCCAGCAGCAGACGTTTGATGTCGCCGCCAGGGGCTGTGGCACCCTCGGTGAACCGGCGCGGGGTGGTCGCCAAGGCGGTGAGGCGTTCGAACCGGGTCTCGATATCTGCCAGGACGGGTTTGGTCTGGTCGGCCGAGACCAGCGAGCCGGGCCCGCACACCTCGACGCACTGCTGGCAGCCGGTGCACTTCCACGGGTCGACGACCGCGGAGAACAGCGCACCGGTGCCCGGTTCGGCTTTCTCCAACGAGTCGAAGAACGGCCGGGTGCGCGCGACGGGGAACTGGCCCAGCGCGGCGACGACCGCCTCGACACCACGCGCGGCGACACGGTCGTCAGGGTCGATGACGTCGGCGGCGGTCGTGACGACCTCGGCGAGCACCGCGTCAGCCGGGGCCTCGCGCAGCAACCGCCGGGCACGCTCAGCCCACGCGTGGGCGACCTTGCGCAGCGCCGCGGCGGTCGCCTCGGGCAGGTCCGCGGCGTCGATCGCCCCGAGCAGGACGTCGTCGACCTCGTGGACGGTCATGGGGATCGCCGCGTCAGGGCACACGATCCCGCACTCCAGGCAGCCGGTGCAGGTCGTGGGGTCGAACACCGGGACCTGGCGGCGGAAGATGCCTTTGTCCTTGCCCGCACCTGTGCCGGGGGGCATGAACAGGCCGGTGCCCGGCAGCACCGGGGCTTCGCCGATCGTGCCTTCACGGAACGGTCGGGCGATGAGGGTCTCGTAGTACTCAGGGTCGAACAGCGCCTGGGGGCGGGCTGTGGCCGCCGCGGGGCACATCGACGCCGACAGCGCGACCGTCGCGCTGCGCACGACCGGCGGGGCGGCGTCAGCGGCGACGAACTCGGGGGCGTCGTAGTCCACGCGGACGGTCGCAGCGGCCCCGTCGTCGATGACAGCCATGTTGCCCTCGACGACGGCCTCACCTTTGCGCCCGAACTTATTGACGATCTGGGCCCGGACCTTCTCGCGCAGCGCCTGCGCCGAGGCGCCAGCGGCGACCTGCTCGACGTGGCCGGTCACCGCGCCGACGAAGGCGATGCCCATCATGCGCGTCTCCAGGTCAGCGCTGGGAGCGTGCTTCTTGGCCACGGAGAACGCGTCGAGCACGTAGAGCTTGAGCTTGCGCTCGCGGATCGTGCGCCGCGCGTAGGCCGGCAGCGACGTCCACACCTCCAGGGGCTCAGCGTCGGACTGCAAGATGAACGTCCCACCGGGCACGACACCTTTGAGGGGGTTGGTGTGCGTGAACGCCATGTGGTCCGGGGAGACGACGACGTCGACGTCTTCGAGCTCGTTGTTCGTCAGCAGCACCGGCTCAGGCGACAACGTGATGTAGTAGTTCGTCGCCGCACCGGACTTCTCCGACCCGTACTTCGGCGCCGACTTCGAGTGCAGCTCCAGGGCACCGGACAAGATGTCGGTGAGGAGCTTGCCGGTCGCCACGGTGCCGTACCCACCCACCGAGTGGAACCGGATCCGCAAGGAACCTTCGGGCAGCAGCTCGGGGTTGGCCTCGGTGGTGATCGCCATCGCGGCGGTCTCGGGGTAGGCCTCGCGCAGGCGGTCTTGCAGGGCTTTGGCGTCGCCGGTCGCGGCGTCGTCGAAGAACTGCGACCCCAGGTAGAACAGCGGGGCGGCTTTGCCGGTCGCGCCGGTCTTCACCGCGGCGACCAGGTGGCGCGGCTGCACGTCGTGGCTGCCCAGGCCGAAGATCACCGTCGACAGCCGCGGGAGCTTGGCAAGGCCAGGGACGCCGGGGAACTGCTCGGTCTTGGCGTTGGCCTGCGCACGGAACAGTGCCTGGGTGACCAGCCGGGTCAGCGCCGTGTCGTCCGAGCGTTCCATGACGAGCACAGCCTTGGCGGTGCGCACCGCCTGGACCAGCTCAGCCTCGCCGAACGGCTGGAGGAGCTTGACCGAGGCGACCCCGACCTTGATGCCCTGCTCACGCAGGTACGGCAGGACGGCACGCAGGTCGTCGGTGATCGACCCCATCGCGACGACGACGACGTCGGCGTCGTCGCACTGGTAGGTCTGCACCGGCTGGTAGCTGCGCCCGGTGAGCTCGGCGTACTCGTCCATCGCCTGGCGGACGATGCCAGGCACGGCCGAGACGAAGTGGGTGCGGTGGTCCACGGCGCCAGCCT
>WRCL01000423.1 GCA_009783975.1 Micrococcales bacterium | reverse complement strand
GGTCGGCAACCAGCTGCAGGCCAAGGCGTGGAAGGCTGGCACTGTTGAGCCGACCGCGTGGTTGGTCACGCTCACTGACTCGTCGATCACCGCTGCTGGGTCGATCGAGCTGGCTGGGTACACGGGGGCGTCGATCGCACCGCTGCCCGTGGTCGTGATCTTCGACGACCTCAACGCCACCGCCGGATAGCCGTGCCGAGGCTGTGACGTCGCACGCTGGCGTCACAGCCTCGACGGCACTGTCCGGCTCGGCTCGGGCGCACACGTGGCACCTGTGCCCTCGGCGTGCCGCCGGGCCGGTGGGTGACCTGCGCGAACAGTTCGCTCACCGGGGGCACAGGCGGTTCTGGCGTGATATCCTGGTGGTCCGCGAGATTTAGGGGACGTCTGGAAGATGGCTTTTATCGTTGGGGAGACGGTTGTCTACCCGCACCACGGAGCGGCTCTGATCGAGGACATCACGACCAGGACGATCCGGGGTGAAGAGAAGACCTTCCTCACGCTGCGGGTGACTCAGGGCGACCTGACGATCCAGATCCCGGCCGAGAACCTTGACCTTGTCGGTGTCCGCGACGTGGTGGACGCCGAGGGTCTGGGCAAGGTGTTCGACGTGCTGCGGGCCCCGTACACCGAGGAACCCACCAACTGGTCACGCAGGTTCAAGGCGAACCTGGAGAAGCTGGCCTCTGGTGACGTCATCAAGGTGGCTGAGGTGGTCCGGGACCTGTCGCGTCGGGACACCGACCGGGGCTTGTCAACCGGCGAGAAGAAGATGCTGGCCAAGGCGCGCCAGATCCTCGTCTCAGAGCTGGCCCTGGCCGAGCACACCGCTGAGGAGAACGCCGAAGCCATGCTCGACGAGGTCCTGGCGTCCTGACGGACCCCAGAGCCGAGCATGAGGGCGCACGTGCCACTGCCCGCATTGTCCTGCCCTGACGACAGTGGGGACGGTTCCTAATGTCTCGCCTGGTCAGCCGGCTCGGTGGTGACGACCGCCGGCGTCCCTCGTCCCGCGCTGCGTCGGTCGTGCCGCGGCAGCGGTTGTCTCCCGCTGTCGACGCCCGAGGTGCACGATGAGCGTCGGTGCGGTGCTCGTCGCGGCTGGGAGCGGTACCCGGCTCGGTGCCGCCGGACCCAAAGCGTTCGTCGAGGTCGCTGGTGTCCCTCTCCTCGTGCACGCCGCCCGCGGACTGCTCGGCGCAGCCGTCGACGTCCTCGTCGTCGCTGTGCCGCAAGGTTGTGTCGAGCAGGCGACGACCGTCTTGGTGCCCGAGGTGTCGAGCACTGAGCTGTGGGTCGTCGAAGGCGGCGCGACCCGCCAAGCATCGGTGTGGCGTGCCCTGGCCGCCTTGGACGCCGCGTCGAACCCGGTCGACACCGTCGTCGTCCACGACGCGGCCCGCGCGTTCGCCCCGGCCTCGCTCGTCGCTCGGGTGGTCGCAGCCGTCCAGTCCGGCCATGGCGCGGTCGTCCCCGGTGTGCCCGTCGTCGACACGACCAAACGCGTCGGCCCGGCAGATGCGACCGGCGCCCGCCTGGTGCTCGACACCCCCGACCGCGCCGACCTCGTCGCGGTCCAGACCCCCCAAGGTTTTGACCGCGCCCTGCTCACCCGTGCCCACACCGCAGGTGCCGACCGCGCCGACGACGAGACCACCGCAGCCTCGGACGACGCCGGCCTCGTCGAAGCGCTTGGCGCCCCCGTCTGGGTCGTCGCCGGTGACGACGACGCCTGGAAGATCACCACCGGCAGCGACCTCGAGCGCGCCGAGCGCATGTTCGCCCCCACACCGGCCCCGCCTCTGCGTCTGGTCCGCGCCGACGACACCGTCGACGAGGCGCCCGCCACCGGCACGAGACACACCCTGCCCACCAACCGCGGCGTCGACCCCGTCGGCGACGTGCCCAGCGAGCCTGTTGCGCATACCCTGCCCACCGAGCCCGAGCCGCCGGGACACAAGGAGCCCCAATGACGCTACCGCGCACTGGCGTGGCCGTAGACGTCCACGCCTACGAAAAAGACCCACCCCCGGAGGCCGAGCTGCACCTCGCAGGTCTGACCTGGCCCGGCGAGTGGCCCCTCGCGGGGTTCTCCGACGCCGACGTCGCCGCTCACGCCGTCGCCGACGCGATGCTCTCGGCCGCGGGCCTCGGTGACCTTGGTGCAGTGTTCGGCACCTCTGACCCCCGCTGGGAAGGCGCCTCAGGTGTGGCGATCGTCGCCGAGACCGCCCGCCTGGTCACACGTGCCGGCTTCCGCGTCGGCAACGTCGTCGTCCAGGTGATCGGCAACCGTCCGCGCCTGTCGTCGCGCCGCGGCGAAGCCGAAGCCGCCCTCTCCGTCGCCGCCGGCGGGCCCGTCGCCGTCAGCGCCACCACCACCGACGGCCTCGGCCTCACAGGCCGCGGCGAAGGCATCGCCGCCATCGCCACCGCCCTCCTCGTCCCAGACACTGGGGACGGTTCCTATGTCTTGCCTGGTCAGAGTTGATATTTGTGGTTGGGGCGGGGCCGGTGGGCGCCAGTTCTGCCCG
>WRCL01000422.1 GCA_009783975.1 Micrococcales bacterium | reverse complement strand
GGAGCGGCCGGTGGTGGCAGGCCGGGAAGGGCGTGCGGCGCGGCCCCCCAGCTGGTGGCGGCCGCTGTGGCGCCACGCAGGTCAGCAAGGACGGGGCCCCGCGCGCCGGGGGAGGTCTCACCGAGCGCGGCGGCCGCGCCCTGGGCGACGGCCAGCTCCAGCGAGCGCGCCAGGGTGCGGGCAGCGCCGGCGTCGGCAAGGTTGGCCGGCACCAGGTACTGGGCACGACGAGGGTCAGCGTTCGTACCGTCAAAACCGCCGGCGCGTGCCCAGACGGTCGCCTGGGCGCGGTGGTGCTCAGCGGCGGCCAGCGCCGTCGCGCGCAGCTCAGAGGCGCTCGGGGCCTGGGCGGCGATGACCTCGTAGGCGTACCCGGCCTGGTCGTGGGCCAAGACCAACGTCGTGGCACGGGCGGGGGACAAGGCGAACGGTCCGTGGTTGACGACCGTCTCGGACGGGACAGCCAGTGTCTCTGGTGGCGCGGCGGCTGCGGGCACCGCGACGTCGAGGGCGTCAGCCAACCGCACGACGAGCTCGGCGCGCGCCGTGGCCACCGAACCGAGCACCTGCGCGAGGTTCGCGTCGTCGACCTCGTCGGTGTCGTCGGCGGCCGTCGTCGTCGCGGTCGCGAGCTCGGCGAGCAGCGCTGCTGGGGTCGCCACGGTTGGTGCGTCGGTCGGTCCTGGCGTCGCGGTGTAGGTCTGCCCCAGGGCCTGCACGTGCGCGGCGCTGAACGTCGTGATGTCAGCGAGAACTGCCGCCACCTGCGCGTCGGCGTCGGGGGCCAGCGCTGAGGCTGCGTCGGCGAGCGCGGTCGCGTCGGCGACGGTCCGGGCGCGGGCGTGCTCACAGACCCCGGCGGTCGGCACCGGTGGGTCGGACGTCTCCATGCGCAGCCCGCACCCGACGAGCCCGACGCAGCACGCAGTGAGCAACGCCAGACGTGCCAGTGTGGTGTTCATCGAGGACGATCCTGCCACTTTGTGGACGCCAAGTCGGTCACCTGTGCGTGCGTTAGCTAGGCTGGCGCACACAACAACACCCGGTTGAACGCCGTGGCTGCCTGCTCGGTCCGGCGAACCAGGTGGTGCCAGCACCGGGTACGACTGGTGGTGAGGAGGACTGACGTGGACATCGACATGCAGGCACTGCGGCTGGTCGAGCATGAGCGGGGGATCGCGCTGGACGTGCTCGTCGGCGCCATCGAGCAGGCCCTGCTGTCGGCCTACCAGCACACTCCTGGTTCGTTGGACCACGCCCGCGTCGAGGTGGACCGTAAGTCTGGGCACGTCATGGTGTGGGCGCGCGAGTCGGCCGACGTCCCCGACGACGCACCGCCGGACACTGTGGGCGAACCGGTCGGCGAGGAGTTCGACGACACCCCCGAGGGGTTCGGGCGTATCGCCACGGCGACGGCGCGGCAGGTCATCGTCCAACGTCTGCGTGACGCCGAGGACGACCAGGTGCTCGGGCAGTTCCGCGGCAAGGAGGGTGAGGTCGTCGGCGGGGTCGTCCAGCAGGGGCGTGACCCGCGGACCGTCCAGGTCGACCTCGGAGGCACCGAAGCGGTCCTGCCGCCCCACGAGCAGGTGCCCGGTGAGAAGTACGCCCACGGCGACCGGATCCGCGCCTATGTGCTGGAGGTCACCCGGGGGTTGCGTGGCCCGCATATCGTCGTCTCGCGCACCCACCCTGACCTGGTGCGCAAGCTGTTCGAGCTTGAGGTGCCCGAGGTCGCTGACGGGACTGTGCAGATCACCGCTGTGGCCCGTGAGGCTGGGCACCGCACGAAGATCGCCGTGCGCGCCACGGTTGCCGGCGTCAACGCCAAAGGTGCGTGCATCGGGCCGATGGGCAACCGGGTCCGTGCGGTGATGACCGAGCTGCAGGGGGAGAAGATCGATATCGTCGACCACTCCGACGACCCGGCGGAGATGGTTGCCAACGCCTTGTCGCCTGCGCGTGTGCTGTCGGTGACGGTCGTCGACGAGGCCGCCAGGGCCGCCCGGGCGCTCGTGCCGGACTACCAGCTGTCGTTGGCGATCGGCAAAGAGGGCCAGAACGCCCGCCTGGCGGCCAAGCTCACCCGGTGGCGGATCGACATCCGGGCCGACACCGCCGCGGGCGAGACTGACACCCAGGTGGACCAACCGTCCGGTGACGCGGGAGCGCCAGCGCCCGACGTGCCTGTGACCGGCGCCGACCCGGTGCCGACGGCCGCAGCCGGGGCCGAACCAGGCGGCGACGCGCCCGGTCGTGGTCTCCAACTGTGACCAGGCGCGGTAGACTCTCCGCGGCCGGGTCACGTGCCCGGCAGTCTGTGTCTGTCCGCCCCCCGCAACACACCTCGGTTTTCCCGGTGCCCGCGGGTCCGCTGCGGACATGCGTGGGGTGCCGTGCCCGAGACTCGCGCTCGTCCTTGCTGAGGGTCGTTGTCGTCACCGGCGCTGCAGGTGTGCCTGCGTTGGCGCTCGACGAGGCTGCCCGACTGCCCGGACGGGGTGCCTGGTTGCACCCGGACCTCGACTGTCTCGCCCTCGCGCAG
>WRCL01000421.1 GCA_009783975.1 Micrococcales bacterium | reverse complement strand
GGCCAGCGCACCACCCGCCGATCCGCACGTTCCTCGGCGCGTCGGTGCGCCTGGACGACCATGTGTTCGGCCAGGTGTACCTCGGTGACAAACCCGGCGGGTTCACCGACCGTGACGAGCAGCGGGTGCTGCGCCTGGCGGCGACGACCGGGGTCGCGGTGGCCAACGCGCGCCGCTACGCCGAGGCCGAACGCCGCGAACGCTGGCAGAAAGCCGCCCAAGAGATCGCGACGATGCTCCTGGAAGGCCTCGACGAAGAAGAGGCCCTCACCCACATAGGGCGTAAGGCACGTGAGGTCGCCACAGCCGACACTGTGGCCCTGGTCATGCCTGGGGTCGACGGTGAGCTGATCGTCGAGCTCGCTGACGGGCACGCGGCACCGACCCTGCTCGGGCAGGTCATGCCCGCCGACGGACGCACCGCAGCGGTGCTGTCCGAAGGACGTGGTCTGGTCTTGCGGTCGTTGTCCGACAGCCCGATCCTCGCGATGCGGCCGTTCGGCCCGGCGATGTACGCCCCGATGCAGACCGGTGCGCGCGGGGTTGGCGTGCTCGTGCTGTTGCGCCGTGTGGGCGCCGAACCGTTCGCCGAGGCTGACCTCGTCACCGCCGAGTCGTTCGCCGCGCAGGCAGCGCTCGCGTTCGTCCTCGCCGAGGCCCGCCACGCCCAGGACATCGCCGCGCTGCTCGACGAACGTGAACGTATCGCCCGTGACCTGCACGACCTGGCGATCCAGCAGCTGTTCGCCACCGGGATGCAGCTGGAGTCAGCCCGGCGGCGCGCTGCCGGCGGCGGCCTGGACCCCGCAGAGGTCGCGGTCATCCTCGACCAGGCCCTGGACAACGTCGACGAGTCGGTGCGCGAGATCCGCGGGATCGTCCACGCCCTGCGCGACCCCGACGAGGCGACCTCGTTGGTCGAACGCCTGCGCCGGGAGGCGTCGTTGGCGCGCACCGGGCTGGGGTTCGCCCCGTCGTTGGTGCTCGAGCTCGACGGGACGGTCATCGACGAACGCGAGTCCGGCGAGGGCCTGGTCATCGCCGAGGAGATCCTCGACGACCGTGTCGCCCCGGACCTGAACGACGACGTCGTCGCCGTCGTCCGCGAAGGTCTGGCCAACGCCGCCCGCCACGCCAACGCCTCGTCAGTGACCGTCCGCGTCCGCGTCGACGGCCACTGCCCCAACGGCACCGTGAGCATCGAGGTCCGCGACGACGGCCGTGGCCTGCCCCCCGGCAACGCCCGGCGCTCGGGCACCGGCAACCTCGCCTCCCGCGCGCACAGGCACGGCGGCACCTTCTCCCTCACCCCCTCCCCCGACGGCCTGGGCACCCTCCTCGCCTGGCAAGCCCCCCTACGCCCCTGACCCCACCCCCGGTGGCTCCCCACGACCGGCTCGCCGTGCACTCAACCCGTCCATGACCCGTCACGAGTTCGATGGGTGCATGGCGAGTTCGATGATTAAATTGTCGACGTCACCATCTACCCATCGAACTCGACCCAGCCGCGGTGACGCAACGCCTCAGCGGCCGGGTTCGGCGCGCCAGCCGGCGTGCTTGCGGGCGGCGACCCATGCAGCGACCTGGGTGCGGCGTTGCAGGCCCATCTTTGCCAGCAGGGAGGTGATGTGGTTCTTCACGGTCTTCTCGGCGACGCCGAGGCGTTCGGCGATCTCGCGGTTCGACAGGCCGTCGCCGATGAGGTCGAGGACTTTCAGCTCGCTCGGGGTGAGGTTCTCGGTGGGGTCCTCGTGGCCGGCGCGGCGACGGGTGACGGTCCGGTCGTCGAGCAAGGTGCGTCCGATCGCGACCGCGCGGATGACGTCGGTGATCTCCGCCCCGCGCACCGACTTCAACAGGTAAGCCGAGGCACCAGCGTCCAGCGCCGCAGCGAGGGCGTCGTCGTCGTCGAACGAGGTCAGGACGATCGCCCGGGCGCTCGGCAACGCCTCACGCACGGCTTTCATCAGGTCGATCCCGGTGCCGTCAGGCAGCTGCAGGTCGACGAGCATGACTTTGGGGCGCACGAGGGACGCGCGGCGTATCCCGTCGGCCACTGACCCCGCTTCGGCGACGACGGTCATCCCGTCGGCACGTTCGACGACTTCTGCGATCCCCCGCCGGACCACCTCGTGGTCGTCGACGATCATCACAGAGATGGGGCCTGGCCGTTCGGCGGCGGGCGTCTGCCCGGTGTGGTTCACCCCCGCATCCTAACGTCTTGCCCCTGTTCAGGGCGCGATAGACACCCGCGACGCGTGGTGAAGCTTCAGCACCGCCGTCAGCCCTCGGTGTCGCGGGCTTGGGACAACGTGCGGTAGGCGTGCTCGGCAGCACGCTGCTCAGCGACCTTCTTCGCCGGGCCCACACCTGAGCCGTACGTGTCACCGGACATCACGACCTGAGCGGTGAAAACCCGCTGGTGGTCCGGCCCTTCGCCGCTGACGTGGTACGACGGCGGGGTGAGGCCACGTCCCGCAGCAAGCTCTTGCAGCGACGTCTTCCAGTCCAGGCCTGCGCCCATGACCGTCGCGGTGTGCAGGGTCGG
>WRCL01000420.1 GCA_009783975.1 Micrococcales bacterium | reverse complement strand
GCAGCGATGAACGACATGATGAGCACCGCCCAGTTCGTCGACCCGAGCTGGAGCAGCGCGCCGACCAAGATGATGCCCGAGATGGCGTTGGTCTGGGCCATCAGGGGTGTGTGCAGCGAGTGGGTGACACCGCTGATCACATAAAACCCGACCACGATCGCCAGGACGAACACCGTGAACAGGCTCACGAAGCTCGCGGGTGACAAGGCCACCGCGGCGACGACGAGCCCGGCGCCGATGACCGACGAGACCATGTTCCGCACGGTGCGGACCTTCGCTGCCTTGGCTTCGCGGGCGGCTTTGACCACGGGGTCTTCGACCTCGACGACGGCTGCGGCCGGGGCCGCGGAGACCTGGACCGGTGGTGGTGGCCACAGGGTCTGGCCGTCGTGGGTGACGGTCATCCCGCGCTGGACCGGGTCGTCCAGGTCGAGGACCATCTGCCCGTCCTTCTTGCCCGGGGTGAGCAGCTTCATGAGGTTGACGACGTTCGTGCCGAACAGCTGCGAGGTGTGCTTGGGCATCCGCGAGGTCAGGTCGGTATAGCCGAGGATGATCACCCCGTTGTCGCTGACCACGCGCTTGCCCGGGACCGTCAGCTCGCAGTTGCCGCCACCAGAGGCGGCGAGGTCGACGATGACCGACCCGGGCCGCATGTTCGCGACCATCTCGGCGGTGATCGTGCGCACACCCTTGCCACGCACCAACGCGGTGGTGATGACGACGTCGGCCTTGGCGGTCTCCGTGGCGTACATCGCCATGGTCAGGCGTTCTTGCTCAGCGGTGAGCTCGGCGGCGTACCCGTCGGCGCTGACCTCTTGCTGGGCGGCCTCGGCCTGGACGAACGCGGCGCCCATGGACTCGATCTGCTCGGCGACCTCGGGGCGCACGTCGAACGCGCGCACCTGGGCGCCCAACGACACCGAGGCGCCCAGGGCGGCCAGGCCGGCGACCCCCGCGCCGATGACGAACACGTTCGCTGGTTGGGTCTTGCCTGCGGCGGTCACCTGCCCGGCGAACATCCCGCCGTACTCCTCGGCGGCCTCGATGACCGCGCGGTACCCGGCGACGTTCGACATCGTCGACAGCACGTCGAGGGCTTGTGCGCGCGAGATCCTCGGCACCGCGTCCAGCGCCATGGCTGTGACTGTGCCGTCAGCGAGCTGTGTCACCAGGTCGGGGTTGGCCTGGGGGGTCATGACGCTGACGAGGGTCGCCCCCGGGCGCAGCTTGGCGAGGTTCGCGTCACCCGGGGTGTTCACCGCGGTGACGATATCGGCCTTCCACACCTTCGCGGCGGCGACGATGCTGGCTCCGGCGGCTTCGTACTCGGCGTCGCCGAACGTCGCGGCCGTTCCCGCTCCGGCCTGCACGAGCACCTGGTACCCCAGGGCCGTGAGCTGGCCGACGGTCTTGGGCGTCGCTGCGACCAGGCGTTCACCGGACCTGGACTCGCAGGGCACACCGATGGTCATCGGTGTCGGTGGCGCCTCCGGCTCCACCTGGTCAACTGTTTCAGTCACGGAGGTTTCCTATCTCGTCCACCAAGGGACGGCAGGCGTGCTTGGTTTGAGCAACGAACGGCCTCGTCCGTGCCGAGGACAATTTACTGCCTCGCAGGACATGCCTCTTCACCAGCGCCGCCCATTGGTCCAACCGAGGGGTGCCTGCCACACACCGCTGGGTTGCACCAGTGGACGAAAGTCCTCACTCTGGCGGGGCGTCGGTCTTCGCGCTCGCCTCAGCGCGCTGTTCGATCCCCGTCTTGGAGTGCAGAGGGACCTCGCGCAGCGCGAGCACCGCGAGCAGCCCGACAAGGCTGAGCGGCGCCCCGATGAGGAACAGCTCGGGCACAGCGTCGCCGAACGCGTTGTGGACCATGTCGAGCGTCCGTGGGCCCATGGTCGACAGGTCGGGCATCCCGCCGGCCAGGGACTGCGCTGCCGCCTTCTGCTCGGCCGGTGGCAGCGTCATGATCCCTGCGGTCAGCGTCGAACCGACCCGGTGCGAGAGCACCGCCCCCAGGACGGACACACCCATCGCCCCGCCGAGGGTGCGGAAGAACGCGATCGTCGACGTCCCAGAGCCGATATCGGCGATGTCCAGCGAGTTCTGCACCGCGATGACGAAGTTCTGCATCATCATCCCCACACCGGCGCCGAGCACGACCATGAACACAGCCAGGTGCGAGAACGGGGTGTGGGCGTCGATCGTGCCCATCGCCGCCAGCCCGATGACCTGCAGTGCCGCACCTGTGGCCATGATCCACTTGTAGTGCCCTGTGCGTGAGACGAGCTGGCCTGACAGCGTCGAGGCGGCGAACATCCCCACGACCATCGGGATCGTCATGACCCCCGACATCGTCGGCGACTCGCCTTTGGCCAGCTGCAGGTACTGCGACAAGAACACCGACGTGCCGAACAGCGACACGCCGATCGCCGCTGAACCGGTGACGGCGAGCACCACTGTGCGGTTGCGGAACAACCGCAGGGGGATCATCGGTTCGGCGGCGCGCGACTCGACCCACACCGCCGCCACGCCGACGACG
>WRCL01000419.1 GCA_009783975.1 Micrococcales bacterium | reverse complement strand
GCAGGCGCGCCTCATGTCGCAGGCGCTGCGCAAGCTGACCGGTGCCCTGAACTCGACGAACACCACGATGATCTTCATCAACCAGCTGCGCGAGAAGGTCGGTGTGTTCTTCGGCAGCCCGGAGACGACCTCGGGCGGC
This sequence comes from Micrococcales bacterium, assembly GCA_009783975.1. GTDB lineage: Bacteria > Actinomycetota > Actinomycetes > Actinomycetales > Cellulomonadaceae > Cellulomonas. Next base: position 2,411 of record WRCL01000419.1, on the reverse strand, counting down.
AAGGCGCTCAAGTTCTACGCCTCGGTGCGCCTCGACATCCGCCGTATCGAGACCCTGAAGGACGGGGCGGATGCCGTCGGCAACCGCACCCGCGTCAAGGTCGTCAAGAACAAGATGGCCCCGCCGCACAAGCAGGCCGAGTTCGACATCCTCTACGGCGAGGGCATCTCCCGCGAAGGCAGCCTCATCGACCTTGGCGTCGAGCACGGCCTGGTCCGCAAGTCTGGCGCCTGGTACACCTACGAAGGCGACCAGCTGGGCCAGGGCAAGGAGAACGCCCGCAAGTTCTTGCGCGACAACCCCGGGCTGGCTGACGAGCTCGACACGAAGATCAAAGAACAGCTCGGTGTCGGCACAGCGGTCGAGGCCCCCGCGGCCGAACCAGACGCTGACATCGCTGTGGACTTCTGAGGTGGACGCCCGCACGACGGGCGCGCAGCACACACGCACCGGCCCCGGTGGCGCCTTGCCCGCCACGGGGGTCGGTGACGCTGCCGATGCCCACGACCCAGAACAGGTCGCACGGACCGTCGCGTTGCGGCTGCTCAACACCGCACAGCGCAGCCGTGCCGAGCTGGCCCAGGCGATGGCCCGCACAGGTGTGCCCGACGATGTGGCCGCCAGCGTCCTGGACCGGTTCACCGAGGTCGGCCTCGTCGACGACGCCGCCTACGCCAACACCCTCGTCCGCACCCGGCACGCCGAACGTGGCCGCACCGGCCAGGCGCTGCGCGCCGAGCTGCGCCGACGAGGCCTGGACGAGCAGACCACCGACGCGGCCTTGGCACAGATCACCGCCGAGGACGAAGAAGCCACCGCGCGTCGTCTGGTCGCCGGCAAGCTTGCGGCGACAGCGGGCCTGGACACCAGCGTCCGGGTGCGACGGACGCTGGCCTGCTTGGGCCGCAAGGGCTACCCCGCGGCCCTGGTCCACCGTCTGGTCCGCGAACAGCTCGCTGCACAGGGGGTCGCTGCACAGGGGGTCGATGCGCAGGGGGTCGATGCACAGGGGGTTGACGCGCCCGACGGCACCGAGTAGCAGCCAGCGCGACCACCAGGTGACGCGCAGCCGGCACAGGATCGGTGGATCCAGGCTGAGTAGGGGACAATGTGACGCGGCTCATCGAGGCGTCGGATCGTTCCTGGGAGGCACACATGGGCGGGCTGGGTGCCCTTGCGATGGTTGTCGTCCTGCTCGGTGGGTGCCTGTTCGCGTTGTTGCTCGTCCTCATGGCACGCCGCGAGGCGACGGCCGCCAGGGCGCGGGCCGAGCAAGACTCCCAGGCGATCCGCGAGCACGCCCGTGACACCCTCGCCGAGGTCGAGCGTCGCGAGCTGCGCCTGGCTGACCGTGAAGCCCACCTGGCTGCCGAGCTGGCGACCCTTGCCGAGACCCGCCAGACCGTACGTGACGAGGTCGACGAGGCTGACCAGGCCCGTCGCAAAGCCGAACGCGCCCTGGACTCAGCCGAACGCGCCGCTGCCCGCACAGCCTCCGACGCTGAGCGCCAGGCCGCCGCCAAGCTTGCCGAAGCCAAGGAACAAGCCCTCGCAGAGCTCGCCGAGATCGCCGGGATCACCCGCGAACAGGCCACAGAACAGCTCGCCGCGCGCTTCGTCGCCGATGCCCAGGCCCAGGCCGCCGCGCGCGTGCGCCGTGCCGAGACCCAGGCCCGCCGCCAGGTGGAGGCCAAAGCCCGCCGGATCGTCACCACCGCCGTCCAGCGCATCGCCGCGCCAAGCTCGGCGCAGGTGTCGACGACGACCGTGCACCTGCCCGAAGACCTCAAAGGCCGGATCATCGGCAAAGAGGGCCGCAACGTCCGGGCTTTCGAGGCGCTCACCGGCGTCAACGTGCTCATCGACGAGTCTTCGGACGCCGTCGTCCTCGCCTCGTTCGACCCTGAGCGCCGCGAGGTCGCCGCGGCGATGCTCCAGGCCCTCGTCGCCGACGGGCGGATCAACCCGCAGCGTATCGAGGCGGCCTACCCCACTGCCCTGGCCGCCGCAGCCGAACGCAGCGAAGCGGCCGGGCACGACGCCGCCGAACGCGCGGAGGTCACCGGCCTTGCCCCGGAGGTCATCGAGGTCCTCGGCCGGTTGCGCCTGCGGACCTCCTCAGGGCAGAACGTCCTGGAGCACCTGGTCGAGTGCGCCCAGATCGGCGCCGCACTGGCGGCTGAGGTCGGCGCGGACGTCGCCACGACCCGCCGCGGCGCGTTCTTGCACGACCTGGGCAAGGCCCTGACCGCTGAGCACAGCCGTTCGCACGCCCTGGCCGGCGCCGAGCTGCTCACAGCCGTCGGCGAGAGTGCCGCTGTCGTCAACGCCGTCGCCGCCCACCACGACGAAGTTGCCCCCGAGACCGTCGAAGCCGTCCTCGTCCAGGTCGCCGACGCCATCTCCGCCTC
>WRCL01000418.1 GCA_009783975.1 Micrococcales bacterium | reverse complement strand
TACTAGGGCTCTCCAACCACAACATATGGTAGTTGCACAGACCAGATTCGCAACCCTGCTCCCGGGCGTGTCGCGTCTTGCACACCTGCGGTGTCGCCCGCGCCTCAGCCTGGATCCACCGGTCGGTGCTGGCGCGAGCCTCACCTGGCAGGTGCACCGGCAGGCCGAACAGTGAAGCCAGCCCTGGAGCTAGACCTCGGGGACCTCGCGGACCCGCCACTGGAAGGAACCGACGATGGTGTGCCCGAGCTCGAGCCACTGCTCGGTCTGCTCGTCACCGACCAGCCCGATCGCCGAGTAGGCGAGGTGGAGCCCGGCTTCGCCCGGCCCGCCTGGGCGCGGGATCACAACGAGCACGGCAAGATGCCTGACCTCGTCGTCTACCTGCCCGACCGTGAGTGGCTCGTCCTCATGGAAGCCGCCAGCTCGCACGGTCCGGTCGACACGACACGTCAGGGCGATCTCGCCGCCTTGTTCGCAGCGTCGACCGCACGCCTGGTGTATGTGTCGTGCTTCCCTGATCGCGCCGAGTTCCCCAAGTACGTCGACAAGATCGCCTGGGAGTCGGAGGTCTGGTGCGCCGACCATCCCACGCACATGATCCACTACAACGGCGAACGCTTCCTCGGTCCCTACGGGTGAGCACGGTCGATAATCCTACGTGGACTGGTGTGCCAGGGCGGCGACGACTGCGGGGACGATCTCGGGGGCAAGGGTGCGGACGAACGTCGCCGAGAGGTGGTGCTTGTCGAAGTAGACGATGACGCCACCGACGACGGCGGGGCAGGTCTGGGCGTCGCACAGCAGGTCGGTGAGGTCGAGCAGCGTGACCATACCTGAGGTGTCGGCGGCTGCTGCGGCCGCCAGGGGGTCCGGTGGGAGCACTGCGGCACGGTCGTCGCCGCACGCCGCGGGGTCGTTTGGGTGCTGTGCGACACAGTCGGGGGCGTTGAAGCTCAGCGCTGGGGTGTCGCGGATGACCAGGACGGGGATGCCTGCGTCGGTGAACGTGGCCAACGTCGTGCGGTACGCCTCTTCGGCGACCTGCTGCTGGTCTTCGGTGGCGACGTCGATGATCGGGTAGTTCGTCCGGGCTGACATGATCACCAGGTCGGCGCCGCTGGTGATGACCGACGACACGAGCCAGTGGTTGAGCTCGCGGCAGTTGGCCGACGCGCCCTCTCCAGGGAACCGGATCAGCTCGTCGACCGGGTAGCACACCGACTGCAGGTACGTCGTCAGCTCCCAGCCGTTGTCACCAAGCGCGTCGCCGAGCGCCGGGATCCAGTGCCCGGCGTGGGAGTTGCCGACGATCGCGATACGCGCTGCCGGTGTCGTCGTCACACCGTAGGAGCACACGTTGCGCGAGGTGAAAGGAGTGTTGTTCCAGCAGCGGTCGGCGTAGACCACTGGTTTGTCGCCCGCGGAGAACACCGGCGGTGTCAACAGGGCCGGTTCGGCGCACGAGCTGTCGCGCACAACACCGGCCCCGACGCACGGTGCCGCGTGGGCGACCGCGTCGTGGACCGTCAGCGGGTCGTGCGAACCGCGGCTGGTCGCCCACAGCAGCCCGGCGGCTGCCACGCACACAACCAGCATGCACGCTGCACCCATGGCGAACGTCGCCCGCAGGTTCGTCGTCAGCTTGGGGTGCCAGCGCACAAGGTCTTCGACGAAGTGGCGGGTGAACGCGGCCAAGACGAGCGTCGCAGCCAAGATCGCGAAGGTGTCGATGATGCGCAGCCCCCGGCCGAGCGCGAACGGGACGATCGCGATGAGCGGCCAGTGCCACAGGTAGATCGAGTACGACACGTCGCCGACCCACTGGACCGGACGCAGCCCAAGCACAGGCCCAGGCCCGCCCCGGACACCGTCGGCGGCTGCAGCGATGACCACCAGCGTGCCCACGGTCGGCAGCAGCGCCGCAACCCCGGGAAACACTGTGGCGCCGTCGTACCAGAACGCGGCCACACCGATGCACACCAACCCCGCCCAGGCGACGGCCGCACGCACGACGCGGCCATGGCGCCACGCACGACGCGGCGTCGTGCCGGTCGCCGCGACGGCAAGGACAGCTGCGAGCAGGCCGCCAAGAGCCAGCTCCCACACCCGGGTGGTGGACACGAAGTACGCCTGGGCGGGGTTGGTCTTGGTGTAGTGCGCCGACCACGCCAACGACACGGCAACCGTCGCCGCGATCGTCACCAGCGCTGCCAGGGCACGGCGGTCACGGCCGCTGCGGCGCGTGGCGACCACTGCCACCGCTGTGGCCAGGCCCAGCACGATGGGCCACACGATGTAGAACTGCTCTTCGATCGACAGCGACCAGTAGTGCTGCATCGACGACGCCAGGCTCTCAGCCTCGAGGTAGTCAGCCTCGGACACGGCGAGCCGCCAGTTCTCCACGTACAGCGACGCGGCCACACCGTCGAGCGCGGCGGCCCGGCGCACCGTCGCCGGCAGCCACACAGCCGCGGCGACGACTGTCGCGGTGAGCACCAGGCACGCGGCCGGGATGAGCCGGCGTACCCGCCGCCCCCAGAACCGCACGACGTCGCCT
>WRCL01000417.1 GCA_009783975.1 Micrococcales bacterium | reverse complement strand
TGCAGCACCGCGACGTCGCACGTGCCTCCGCCGATGTCGACGACGGCGACGCGTCCACCAGGGGGCAGCGAACCAGGCGAGACGTGGGCGTGCAACGCTGCGATGGGCTCAGGGAGCAGCCAGATGCTCTGGGGGGCGAACCCCGCCCGGACGGCGGAGTCTTGCAGCGCCTCCAGGCGTGAACGGCCCCACCGCACCGGGTGGGTGAGCACCAGACGGTCAGGTTCGGTGCCGTTGACGGCACGCATGGCGCGTTCGCGCACAGCGGCGAACACATTCGAGGCGATGACCGACGGCGCGACGACAGCGTCGCCCAGGACGACCGATTCTTGGCCCAAGCGCGTCTTGGGTGAGGCGATGAACGTCGTGGGGTGGGTGCGCCGGGCGTTGAGCGCCGCCTGCCCGACCCTCCACCGCCCGTCGGTGCTCACCACGGCCGAGGGCATCGTGTCGCCGTTGGGGTCCAGCTTGACCTTCTCCACACGCCCGTCGGGGAGCCGGACCGCCGCTGCGGTGTTCACCGTCCCGAAGTCCACTGCCAAGATCCATCCTGGCACGTCGGCACCCTCTCTCCTTCGACACAGCGATGTGTCTGTTTTGTCCCGGCTTGCCTGCCCACGATAGACCACGGCACGTTCACCGTGGTCGAGCACAAAAAAGCTCGCCCGGAACGGCCTGTAGCCTGTCGAGGTGGACGACGACTACGGCGAGATGGTCCGCGAGGTCGTCGGTTGCGTCCCCGCGGGGCGAGTGACCACGTACGGGCTTGTCGCCGAGGTGGTGACGGACCGCCTGGTCGCCGCGGGCCTGCCCGGTCGTGGCGGCCCGAGGCAGGTCGGGCAGGTGATGGCCCAGTCCGGCGGTGACGTGCCGTGGTGGCGTGTGGTCGACGCCTCAGGCCGGCCGCCTCCAGCGCACACCGCCGAGGCGCTCATGCGGTTGCGGGCCGAGGGGACGGCGCTGGCGCCAGACGGCACCAGGGTGCTCATCGGTCGTGCGGTGTGGTGGCCGGGCAGGTCTGACGGCGCGTGAGCCTGGAACGCGGCGGCCTTTCGTGCCGTGTCACGGCGGAACGTCCAGTTCGGGGTGGTTGTCGCGATTACGATAGGTCGGTGCTCTCCGGGGATGTGCTGTCACAGTGGCTGCAGCGGCGGCACGGGACGGTGGTGCAGGGGCCGCTGGTCTCGTTGAGCCGCGGAGGGCTGCTGCGCGTGCTGGAGACCGGGTCGCGTCCGGTGCAGGTGGTGCTCCCGGTCGTCCACGGGGGGCAGGCGGCTGTGGTCCGGGCGGTTGACCACACCGGTGCGCACCTGGCGCTGCGGGTGCAGGCTGTGTCGTCCGCGGAGGAGAAGTCGCGCCAGATGGAGCGGCTGGTGAACATGACGACGGTCGCGGTGGCCGCCCGCGAACGTCCCGAGCGGTTCCCGGCGGTGCTGCCGGTGGTCGAGTCGTTCGTCCTCGTCGTGCCAGGCCACGAGATCGCGGTCACCGGCGGTGAGCCGGAGTACGAGCTGTGGTGCGACCTCATGCCCTGGTGCCCAGGCGACCTCAACGGGTGGGCGAAGGCGACCCCGCTGGCCACGCGCCACCCAGGGGCGGTCCTGGCCGCGTTCGTGCCGCTGCTGGCCACGGTGCGTGCGGTCCACGAAGACCTGGGGATCGTCCACCGCGACATCACCCCGAACAACGTCCTGGTCGACGCCCAGGGCCGGTTGCTGCTCGCCGACTGGGGGATCGCCCACGCGATCGCCGCGCACCAGACCTCGACGTACACCCAGCTCGTCGGCAACCGGGGGTTCTCCTTGCCGCCGGAGATGCTCGCCGGCGACCCGTCGGTCGGGCGCTACACCGACGCGTGGTACCTCGGGTCGCTGCTGTCGTGGATGCTCACCGACCAGCCGCCCGGTCCCCAGCACGGTCCGACGTGGTTGCCGCCGGGGTTGCCTGGCGGACCCGTCGGCCAGCAGGTCCAGGCCGTCGTCCGCGGGTTGTGCTGGCCAGATGCTCGCGCCCGGATGGACCTCGCCCAGGCCCAGACCCTGCTGGTCGAGGCTGCAGCCGGCCGTGCCTCGGTGACCGGGCCGGTCAGCCCAGCCCCCGGCGTCGTCGGGCCTGGTGCCTCTGGTACGGCCGTGATGCCTCGTCCTGGGGCCCCGGCTGCGGCCATGCGCCACCCGGGGACCAACCCCACCGCCCCATACGCCCACACCACCGCGCAGCCTGCCAACCGTGGGCACGGCCCGCTGGTCGTGACGTCGGTCGCCGACGCCCCGACGAAGCGGCGCGGGGTCCGCGGGCTTGTTGTCGCGGGGCTGGTTGTCACGCTCGTCCTCCTGGGAGGTCTGGGCTGGGGGATCTTCGCGCTGCTGGGCCCGGAGGCGCCTGCTGACGCCCGGCCGGGCAGCACCGCCCCGGACACCCACACCCCAGGCACCCAACCAGGCACAGGCAGCGGCAACGACGACCCGAGCCGCGTCGACCCCGGCGGCTCCGACGCGGGCCGGGGGTTGTTCTACTCAGCCACGACCCTGCAGCAGATCGCCGACGACTTCGTTGCAGCGGCCGGTGGCCCCCAG
>WRCL01000416.1 GCA_009783975.1 Micrococcales bacterium | reverse complement strand
GGGACGTTCGGCTCCGGCGGTGAACGCCAAGAACGCCGCGTCAGCCGCTTCGGCGGTGGACCACTGCCCAGCCCTCAGGGTGAACGTGCCCGAGCCGCCATCGGAGAACTGCTCGACGTACGCCTCGATCGCGCCGGCGTCGACCCAGGCCGGCTCAGGCTCGGAGGAGACCAGTGCGTACTGCAGCGTCGTGCTCGGCAGCCTGTCGACAAAGGCGTTCGTCGTTGGCCGTTGCACCGGGGTGAGGGTCGGGGTCGGCGAGACACGTACCGTCGTCGTCGCCGGGGTGGGGCTCTGGCGCCCACTGACGACGAACCACGCCGCGACAGCGACGACGACACCGACGACCGCGACGCACGCGACGAGCACGAGCGGTCGGCCCCGTGACGGTGCTGACGGCGCGACGGGGATACCCCGGGACTCGGTCCCGGGGGGACGGCGGATCCGCAGCTGGCCCCGGGTGGGACGTGCAGACGAAGATGCCGGTGGCATGGGCCGCTCCTTGAAGGATCAGTGAGTGACAGCCTACCCACGCGCGAGACGCCCATGTGCACCATATGGGTGACTGTGTGGGTGGTCCCACCTAGCCTTCGGCCTATGAGCACAACGACGCGACGTGCGCCGCGACCCACCTTCTGCTGCTCGCAGTGCCAGGCGGCCACACCGCGCTGGGTCGGGCGCTGCCCGCAGTGCCAGGCGTGGGGCACCGTCGCCCAGGCCGGCCCGACGGGCCTGGCCCGCGCAGGGCGGGCGAGCGCCGTCCCGGTGTCCGCAGCGATGCCGATCGACCAGGTGCCCGCCCACGAAGCCCAGGCCCGCACGACCGGGGTCGACGAGCTCGACCGGGTCCTTGGTGGGGGTCTGGTGCCCGGGGCGGTCGTGCTGCTCGCCGGGGAACCTGGGGTGGGCAAGTCGACCCTGCTGCTGGACGTGGCAGCCCGGGCGGCCCGCGCTGGGCGCACCGTGCTGTACGTCACCGGCGAAGAGTCGACCGCACAGGTGCGCCTACGTGCCGGGCGCATCCGCGCGCTGGACCCGTCGTTGCTGCTCGCCTCGGAGAACGACCTCGCCGCCGTGCTCGGCCACGTCGAGGCCACCGCACCGGACCTGCTCGTCGTCGACTCGGTGCAGACCGTCGCCTCAAGCCAGGTCGACGGGGCCCCCGGCGGGGTCGGCCAGGTCCGTGAGGTCGCCGCGGCACTCATCGCCGTGGCCAAGACCCGGGGGGTGCCGGTCGTGCTCGTCGGGCATGTGACCAAGGACGGGTCGGTCGCCGGGCCGCGCACCCTCGAGCACCTGGTCGACGTCGTGTGCCAGTTCGAAGGTGAACGCACCTCGCGGCTGCGGCTGCTGCGCGCGACGAAGAACCGCTACGGCCCCACTGACGAGGTCGGCTGCTTTGAGATCTCCGAGCACGGCATCACAGGCCTGGCAGACCCGTCGGGGCTGTTCTGCTCCCAGGTGCTGGCGCAGGTGCCCGGCACATGCCTGACCGTCACCTGCGAAGGGCGCCGGCCGTTGGTCGCCGAGGTCCAGGCCCTCGTCGCGCCGACATGTGCAGCCAACCCACGCCGCACGACCTCAGGGGTCGACGCCGCCCGTGTGGCGATGGTCCTGGCAGTCTTGGCCCGCCGGGTCGGGGTCGGCCTTGCCGACCAGGAGGTGTACGTCTCGACCGTCGGCGGGGCGCGGGCCCTGGAACCGGCCGCCGACCTCGCCGTTGCCCTTGCCGTCGTCGGCTCACGGATGGACCTGGCCTTGCCGCGCGGGATGGTCGTCATCGGGGAGGTGGGCCTGGCTGGCGAGATCCGCACCGTCGGCGGGGTCGACCGGCGCCTGGCCGAGGCCGCGCGTCTGGGGCTGGCACAGGCGATCGTCCCGGCGGGGGTGGCCGGGTCGCTCGTCGTGCCCGACCACATGCGTGTGCACCCTGCCCGGGACCTCGCCGAGGCTGTGGCGATCATCCAACCGGTAGCCTGACCAGGTGAGCACACCCCGCGACCAGCTACGCGACCTCATCGCCGACCTCGCCGTCGTCCACGGTGCGGTGACCTTGGCCTCAGGACGCCAGGCCGACTACTACGTCGACCTGCGCCAGGTGACGTTGCACCACACCGGGGCCCCGCTGGTCGGTGAGGTCCTGCTCGACCACCTCACCGCTGTGGGGCTGGGGCCTGGGGTTGTTGACGCCGTCGGCGGGCTCACCTTGGGCGCTGACCCTGTCGCCGCCGCGCTCGTCCACGCCGCAGCCGGGCGCGGGGCGGGCCTGGACGCGTTCGTCGTGCGCAAACAGGCCAAGACCCACGGGATGCAACGGCGGATCGAAGGCCCCGCCATCGCTGGGCGGCGTGTGGTCGTGCTCGAAGACACCTCGACGACGGGGGCCTCACCGCTGGCAGCCGTCGAGGCTGCCCGCGAGGCCGGCGCGCAGGTGCTTGCCGTCGCGGTCATCGTCGACCGGGCCACAGGGGCCCAGGACGCCATCGAGGCCGTGGGCGTGCCCTACCACTGCCTGTACACCCTGGCGGACCTGCACCTTCTTTGATCTTTTCTGCGCAGGTTCGTCGCTCGGGCGCACAGTTCCGTAGGCTGTGGTCATGGG
>WRCL01000415.1 GCA_009783975.1 Micrococcales bacterium | reverse complement strand
TCGGGCTGGACCGGCTCTACCTGGGCAAGATCGGCACCGCGGTCCTCAAGTTCGTCACCTGCGGGGGGCTGGGGGTGTGGTACCTCATCGACCTCATCCTCGTGCTCGTCGGCCGCCAGACCGACAGGCACGGGTGCTTCGTGACCGCGAGCACCGCTGCGAGGGTCGTCGCAGCGGTCATCACCGTGGTGCTGTTGTTCGGCGGAGGCACAGGAGCCACCGTCACCTACGACGCGTCGCCGGCACCTGGGGTCGTCGAGGTCACGGCTGTGTCATGACCGGGCTGTCTGGCTCCGGCCGGGGTGCTCCACGTGCCTGTCGCGCCGGGTCCCGTCTGCGGTGAAGGTCGCCCGCAGCGCGCGCTCGGTCCACACCATCGCGAGCAAGAACGCGGCGATGAGGACGACGGTGAGCCCAGCGCCGACGTACGCCACGACCTCTTCGCTGCGCCAGACCACAGGCACCATCGTGACGACGACGACCGGGATGGCGCCGAACCCGATGCGCATGGTCCGACGGCCGTAGTCGCGGTTGGCGAAGTCCCAGGTGTCGTCGTTCACCGTGGCCATCTTCGTCTGGGCGTACCCGTTGGCGATGAGGCTGCGTCGTGGTCTGCGTGGCGGTGGGGATTTCGACAGCCACACACCCACAGCGATGAACACGGCGATGAGGAACACGTTCGTGCTCACCATGATGATCCAGGTTTCCATGGCAGTCCTCACTGCTCGCGGCGGGGCCGTCCGGGGCCCCGGACGGGGGCGGCCCGGGCCGGGGCGCGTCCAGCGTCGGACAGGGCCCGGCGCACGACGAGCTCGATCTGGGCGTTGGTGCTGCGCAGCTCGTCGGCTGCCCAGCGCGTCAGGGCGTCGTGCACGTGCGGGTCCAGGCGCACCAGGACGGCACGCCGCTCGCGAGGAGTGGGCGTGTCCCCGGTGGGCGCGTCGGTCACGAGTAGAGCGTGCCGGTGTTGAGCACCGGTGTGGCACGTGAGTCCCCGCACAGCACGACGAGCAGGTTCGAGACCATCGCTGCGCGACGTTCGTCGTCGAGGGCGACGATGCCGCCTTCTTCCAACCGCGACAGCGCGTCGGTGACCATGCTCACCGCACCGGTGACGATCTGCTCGCGGGCGGCGATGATCGCCCCGGCCTGCTGGCGCTGGAGCATCGCCTGGGCGATCTCAGGGGCGTAGGCCAGGTTGGAGATCCGGGCCTCGACGACCTCGACCCCGGCGACCGCCACACGTGCGGCGACCTCGGTCGCGATCTCCTGCGAGACCAGGTCGGTCGCACCGCGCAGCGTCTCGGTGCCCGCGTCGGGACGGTCGTAGGGGTGCGACATCGCCACATGGCGCAGCGCCGACTCGGACTGGACGTGGACGAAGTTCTGGTAGTCCTCGACGGCGAACGTCGCCTTCGCCGTGTCGGCGACCTGCCAGACGACGATCGCCGCGATGTTCACCGGGTTGCCGTCAGCGTCGTTGACCTTCAGCTCGGTCGTCTCGAAGTTGCGGACCCGCACCGAGACGTTGTGCCGCATCGTCAGCGGGATGGTGATGCCGAACCCCTGGCCGCGCATCGTGCCGACGTACCGGCCGAACAGCTGCACAACCCGGGTCTCGCCAGGGGAGATCACCGTCAGACCCGTCCACGGGCCCATCGCGACGACGAACAAGACCGTCGAGGCCACCCACCCATATGTGGGGAACGCCGCGATGAGCCAGATCCCGAGCCCGACGAGCCCGAGCGAGCCGACCAACGCCGCGACGGCGGCACCAGGTCCGCCCGCCGGCCCGCGACGCTCGCTGATGTCCACCCGGGTGGCGTCGTGGCCCACAGGGGCTGGGTCTGTGCGCTGCTCATCCATCGTCGTGTCCTTGCGCTCAAGGGACGCGGGACTCCGCGTCGCGATAGCAAAATGATATCACATTTTCTGGAGCCGGGTCAAGCCTCACCCGGGGCCGAGTCAGATCGGCGACCAGCATCTGGGACGCTTCCACGTTCGTCGCAGACCTTGACCAACCCAACCTCAGCCTTCGGTCGCCGACCTAAGTGTTCGAACACTGAGGTTGGCGACCAAAGGCTGAGGTTGGTGAGAAACCCGGTTGTGGTCGTTGATCTGGACGCTGGCACAGCCAGCAGCAGGTTCTGCTGGTCGGACGGCGGCGGTTGTGGGGCAGTGGTGCCGCGTAGGATGGGCACAACTGGTCACGGCGTCTGGGAGGGGTGATGGACCGCAAGAAGTTGCCGGTCGGCATCGACACGTTCGCCAAGATCCGTCGCGGCGGTTACTACTACGTGGACAAGACCGGCTACGCCATGCAGGTCGCGGACGCGGCCACGTGCTTCTTGTCCCGGCCCCGGCGGTTCGGCAAGTCGCTGTTCCTCGACACCCTCGCGGAGATGTTCGCGGGGAACAAGGCTCTGTTCGAGGGGCTGGAGTGCTACGACGAGTGGGACTGGGACACGGTCCACCCGGTGGTGCGGCTGTCGTTCGCCGAAGGCAGGCTCCGTGACCGCCCAGCGCTGGACGAGCGGATCATCGCCCAGCTGCGGCGCAACGCTGTGCGACTGGGCCTGGGCCCGATGCCCGAGTACCGGATC
>WRCL01000414.1 GCA_009783975.1 Micrococcales bacterium | reverse complement strand
CGAGGCGCTGTACTGGGTGTGCGCGACGACCGACGCGGCCTACACCGCCCCTGCGGCTTTCGGCCTGGCCCGCGTCCGCGCCGCACGTGGGGACACCGACGCGGCTGTGGCGGCGTTGGACATGGTCAGCCCCACCCGGCGGGCGTACCCCCAGGCCCAGCTCATGCGGGCACAGGTGGCAGCCGGAGATGTCGACGCGGGGCCGGTGGCCGCGACCGTCGGGGAGGTCGGGCCGGGCCTTGAGGTCTTGGCCGACGGCGCCGACGCTGAGGTCACCGAGCCCGAGCCTCCCGTCGAGGTCGTCGAGGTCGTCGCCCCGCGCCGGCTGTGCCAGACCGAAGGACCGGTCGACTTCTGGGTCCGCGTACCGTCGAGCCCCGAACAGGTCCGACAGGTGTGCCAGCAGATCACCGACGACGGCCCTGGTGGCCTGGTCGACCTCAGCGGGATCGACTGGCGGGTGCTGAAGGTGACGTCGGACCAGGCGCTGCTGCTGGCTGACCGGGTGGTCGCCACCGGCCCGTACCACAACGTCCTGGTCGACGTGACCTGGGAACGGTGCTTCGTGCGCCGGTGGTTGAACGACGATTTCCTCGGCCTGCTCGGCGAACCGCTCGCCTCACGTGTCGTCCCCACCCACGTGCTCAACACACCCAGCCCCACCTGGGGCACCGACGCCGGCCCCGACACCGACGACCAGGTGTTCGTCCTCAGCGCCGAAGAAGCCGCGTCCTGGCTGGCCGGCAAAGATGTCGTCACCTGGGGCAAGTACGCCGGCGCGAGACGTTTTGGCCAGTCGCCGGCCGAGCACGGCCTTGCTGCCCTCGACGAGGACGGCACGAGCACCTGGTGGTGGTTGCGCACCCCCGGCGACATGCGCGACACCGCCGCGTACGTCTACGCCGTCGGCAGCATCTTCGACGACGGCGCACCAGTGTCCGCCACAGGTGGGATCCGTCCCGCGATGTGGCTGGACCTCACCGGACCGTCGTGACGTTTGCCGCAGGTGTGCTGCGCAGCGGGGGCCCACGCGCCAAGAGGAGGATCTCGTCACGCAGCACGTCGTCACGTCTCATGTCCCCACGATGCCATGTCGGCAGCGCCTGGTGGCGCCGTGGGGAGGAATGACGATGCCGCGTCGTCCTGCGTGGCTGGCGCGTCAGGGGTTGGCGACGACGAAGGTGTCGCAGGAGGCGAGGGTGCCTTTGTTGTAGCCGACCATGAACCAGCGTTCGCGCTGCTCAGCCGAACCGTGGGTCCAGGTGTCGGGGTTGATGGTCATACCAGAGCTGGCCTGGATGCGGTCGTCGCCGACGCCTTTGGCTGCTGCCTGGGCGTTGGCGAGCTGGTCTTTGGTGATCGGGTCCAGGAATGTCACACCGGTGCGCGGGTCGACGGTTGTCGCGGCGTGGCCTGCCCACATCCCGGCGTAGCAGTCGGCCTGGAGCTCGAGGCGGACCGAGCCGGAGGTGGCGCCGGTGTCGCGGCCGACCTGACGCATCGTGCCGAGCAGGTTCTGGATGTGGTGGCCGTACTCGTGGGCGGTGATGTACTCCTCGGCGAGGGGACCGTCTTTGATGTTGTACTTCGACAGCTGGTCGTAAAAACCCAGGTCGATGTAGATCGTCTTGTCCGCCGGGCAGTAGAACGGTCCGACCGCCGAGGTCGCGTTTCCGCACCCTGTGCTCGTCGCCCCGGTGAAGCTCTCGACCTCCGGCACGACGAACTTCGTCCCGGCGGCGGTGATCAACGGTTCCCAGAACACGTCCAGGGCGTGGGCTGTGGCTGACAGGCGGCAGTCGCGTGAGGTGTTCGCCTGTTCGGCGGTGCACTCGCCGATATGCCCGGCGGTGCCCTGCTCACCTGGTTGGCCACCGCCGCCCACCGCCTGGAGGACGTCGTCGGTGCTGCCGCCTTGGAGCAGGACGAACAGCGCGACCAAGATGATGCCGGTCAGGCCACCGCCGACCGCAACACCGCCGCCCAGGCTCCGGCCACCGCCACCGGTGCGCACCCGGCCACCTTCGAACCGACCACCGCTGGAAAACGTCATAGGCCAAGAGTACCCAGCCCGGACCGACCAGCTCGTGTTGTTGTGAACTTCACCTGTGGGTGCGCTGCCGGGGGACAACCGTCATGCCAGGGACAAGAAGAGCTTCTCCAGCTTGGCGACGTCCAGGACCTCCTCGTCACCGTCGGCTGCGGCGACGCACTGTTTCATCGAGGTGGCGATGATCGCGAACCCGGCTTTGTCCAGGGCCCGGCTCACAGCGGCGAGCTGGATGATCACCTGTTCGCAGTCGTTGCCGTCCTGGACCGCACGGCGCACCGCGGCGAGCTGTCCCTCCGCCCGCCGCAGACGGTTGACGACCTGTGTGAGCTCTGAGGGGTCGAGGTCCATGAGGCTCCTTCACGCGATGGCCGAGGCTCCAGTATGCCAGGGTTGGACGTGATACCCCTAGGGGTATACGCTCTTCAGCGTAACCCGACGGCTGTCGTCGTCGACGAGACCACGGAGGACAGCATGTGCAGTGCAGTACGGTGCAGCAAGTGCGGCAAGGTGACCTGGAGCGGGTGCGGCCAGCACGTTGACGCGGTCATGGCTGGTGTTCCCGAGG
>WRCL01000413.1 GCA_009783975.1 Micrococcales bacterium | reverse complement strand
GCTGGGGATGCCAACCCCGCAGACCGTCGCGGTCGACATCGCAGCCTTGCGCCGTGAGACGGTCGCCGACCTCGAGGTCGACCTGCAGTTCCCGGTCATCGGCAAACCGGCGTCGTCGGCGCAGTACAACGACCTGCACATGCCGGGCAAGAAGAAGGTCGACTTCATCACCTCGCGCGCCGAGCTCGACGACCTGCTGGGCCGCCTCGTCGACGCCGGGTACGCCGGGACCTACCTGGTCCAGGACTTCATCCCCGGCGACGAGACCCACATGCGCACGTTGACCGCGTACCGCGACACCCGCGGGGAGGTGACGTTGCTGGCCACCGGACGGGTGCTGCTGCAAGAGCACAACCCCGGGACGTTGGGCAACCCCGCTGCGATCCTCACCGAACCGTACGAGGAGGCGATGGACGCGGCGACCCGGTTCTTGCACGCCGCGGACTACGTCGGGTTCGCCAACTTCGACTACAAGCTCGACCCGCGCACCGGCCAGTTCGTGTACTTCGAGATGAACCCGCGGATCGGACGGAACAACTACTACGTCACCGCCGCCGGGGCCAACCCCGCGCGCGCCGTGGTCGCCGACCTTGTCGAGGGCCGGTCCACCGAGGTTGTGCGTGGCACCGACGAGGCCCTGTACTGCGTCGTCCCGTTCGGCCTGCTGCTGCGCTACATCGACGACGCCGGCCTCACGGCGCGTCTGCGCCGGGTGCGCCGCGCCGGGAAGATGGCCAACCCGTTGCGCTACCGTGCTGACTGGGGCTGGCGCCGGCGGTACGTGGTCACCGGCGTCACCCAGATGTACCGGGTCAAGTTCCGCCGCTACTACCCCAAGGCGACCGCCAGCGGCTTCTGAGTGGGGACGGTTCGGCATGTCTTGCCTGGTCAGCGCAGTGCACTCGTGCACCGCACATGTCGGGAACCAGTGGCGTCAGGCACACCACGGGCGGCTGAAGGCGTGACACCAGCGCAGGCGCCGGGGATGCCGGCGCGAACCCGACGTCATCGGGGCACCAGGGCAGTAGGTGCGTGAGGTCACAGGGCCGGTTCGTAGATCGTGATGACGTTGGGCCGGGCTGGGTCGTTCGCGGCGCCGAACGCTGGGAACAGGCGCTGGAAGTGCGCCGAGGCGATATGGGCGTCGAGCGCGTCCTTGCTCTCCCACTCTTCGATCATCGTCAGGTGCTCTGCGTCGGCGGTGTCCCGGAACAGGTCGTAGGCCAGGCACCCGGCGTCGTTCGCGTGCGTGAGGTCCCGTAGCTCACGTGCCGCAGCGAGGAACTCCTCGACGGCGTCGGGACGGATGTAGCAGTCGGCGACAACTCGCGTGGTCATGGCAACACCTCTCTGTGGGTCGAGTGGAACGTCATGGGGCCGCAGCGGCGCCGGGGCCGACGGTCGACAACGCCCGTCCAGCCCCGCAGGTGCCACCGTGTCGATGACGCTGCTCCAGGCAAGTGTAAACAAGGTGCACCCGCGCGCCCACCTGCCCGCGTCGCTGGCCCCACACCGGTGCGGCGAGGACTATCCTGGCTTGTGTGCAGCCTGGTGAGACGGGTCCTGGTCAGCTGGTCGACCGTATGCCCCAGGTGCCTGCCGACCGCCTGGTCGCCGGGCTCGAGCCGCCCCGGCACTTCGCGTCGGCGTCGTTCGAGTCGTACCACGCTGACCCGTCGCACCCTTCGCAGGCAGGTGCCCGGGCGCGGCTGCGTGAGATCGCCTACCAGGTCGTGCGCCCAGGCAACCGTGGGTTGCGGGGCCGTCTGCGCAAGGTCGTGCCCCCTGCGGTGTACCTCGACGGCGGGTTCGGTGTGGGCAAGACGCACCTGCTCGCCGCGCTCGCGCACCAGGTCGGCACCGCCGAGACCGCGTACGGCACGTTCGTGGAGTTCACGCACCTCGTCGGCGCCCTGGGGTTCGCTGCGACGGTCGACGCCCTGGCCAAGCACCGCCTCGTCGCCATCGACGAGTTCGAGCTCGACGACCCAGGTGACACGCTGCTGGTGACGCGCCTGGTCCGCGAGCTCGCCGACCGTGGGGTCGCCGTCGCCGCCACGTCCAACACCCTGCCCGAGTCGCTGGGGGAGGGCCGCTTCGCCGCCGAGGACTTCATGCGCGAGATCCAGGCCCTGGCAGACCGGTTCGAGGTCTTGCGCATCGACGGGCAGGACTACCGCCACCGCGCCGTGCGCACCGACGAACCCCCGCTGCCCGACGAGGTCGTCACCGCCGCCGTCGCCAGTGTCCCTGGTGCCACCCTCGACAGCTTCGACGCCCTCGGCGACCACCTCGCCCGCGTCCACCCCTCGCGGTACGGCGCGCTGCTCGATGGTGTCACCGCCGTCGGCCTCACCGGTGTGGGCCGCGTCCCCGACCAGGCCCGCGCCCTGCGCCTGGTCGTCCTGGTCGACCGCCTCTACGACAGCGACATTCCGGTGCTGTTGGGCGGCACCGGCGAGCACGGCCTGTTCACCCCCGAGATGCTCGCCGGCGGCTACCGCAAGAAGTACTACCGCACCTTGTCCCGCCTCGGCGCCCTCGCCGCCGACGGCGCAACCCTGGTCACGACGTGAGCGCCGCAGACCCGGACACCGCAGGCCCCGGCGATCGACGCTGCCTGGCCCTCT
>WRCL01000412.1 GCA_009783975.1 Micrococcales bacterium | reverse complement strand
CAGGTGCCCCTCGCCCCACGGGTGCAGGTACGCAGAGAAACCGGGGATCTTCAGCTCGCTCATCACCTGCGGGTGGGCTGGGTCAGACAGGTCCACGGCGAACAGCGGGTCGGTCTGGCGGAACGTCACCACATACCCCACGGTGCCAGCGAACCGGACAGACTTGACCTGCTCGTTGGTCGCCAGGGTCGTCATGCCCACGCGGCGCAGGTCTGGGCCCAGGACGTACAGCTGGGCGACGTCTTGCCACGTGTCGTTGGTCGCGGTGGTGACCACGCGCAGACGGTTGTCGTGCTCGTCGAGGGAGAACTGGTTGAGCAGCTGCCCGGGCACGTGCCCGTACGCCTCGACGGTCAGGGCCTTGCCGCGCAGCGACATCCGGACCAGGGCTGTGGTCGGGCCGGTGGTGTCGCGGCGGACCTCGTCGACCGGGGCACGTGCGCAGCACAGCATCCGGCCGGGGGCGGACGTGCCACCCATGTACAGGTTCGCTGCGCTCATGTACACCGTGTCAGCCCCGCCGAGGACGGCTTGCTGGGCGGTGCGCTGGCCGGTGGCCACGTCGGTGGCGGTGGCCACCGCGTAGCGTGCGCCGGCCGGGCCGGGCAGGACGGTGATGTCGGTGGGCGCCAGCGGTTCTCCTGGTGTGCCGAGCGACGGGACGAACGTCGTCGGGTCGTCCGGGTTGAGCCAGCCGGGCCACACGGTGTAGTCGCTGACGACGTACACCATCGCCTGCGACAGCCGCGCTGTGCGGTACTGGCCAGACTGGCGGGTGGTCGTGCGCAGCCTCGGGGAGATGGGGTCGGACACGTCGTACGTCAGCACACGGGTGTCGGGGGACAGGTAGTACGGGTTGATCCCGCGCGACGGGTCGACATAGGCCTCGTCCTCGGTGATGACGACGAGGGTCCCGTCGTGGACGAGCAGGTCGACCACCGTGCACCCTGGGCAGGGGTTGGTGATGTTGATGTGGGCCAGGGTCCGCGTGGCAGGGCCGGCGAGCTTGACCAGGGCGACGTCGTGGCCGGTGACGACGTACAAGGTTGTGCCGTCGGTCTTGACCAGGTCAGCTTCGTCGATCCCGTCGACCTGGGTGTTGGTCGTCGTGTGGTCGCTGGGCTCTCTGGCTGCCTCATCGGCATCGCCGGTGTAGTCGTTGGCGGGCGGGTTCCCGTCGAGCTGCGGAAGAGAGGCCTCGCGGTCCGGACCAGAGACTTGCGGCTGAGGTCCGGGTTGGCGTGGTGGCCCGTCGTCGGAGGTGTTGATCGCTGCTGCGACCGCCCGGTACAGCTCGCTGTAGTCGGCGGGGACCGGCGCCACTGGTGCCGCGAGGGTCGCCGGTGCGTCTCGCGGTGTTCCGCCGCGCAGCATGAGTGTGCTGGTCACCGTGACGCCGAGGACGACCGCCGCGGCCGCGGCGACCCACGTCGCTGGCCGGGACCACCGTGAGCGGGGCATCATCGTGACGCGCGCAGGCTGGCGGGACGGTTGGGCAGGCTGCGAGCGGGCAGGCTGCGAAGAGTGGGCAGGCTGGGAAGGCTCGGCGACGAGGCGCTCGTCGAGCCGGCGCCGCAGGTCGGCGTCAGGGGTCATCTGCTGTGCCATCTCATCGAAGAGAGGGTCGCGGTCAGTCATCGAACAGCCCTTCGTGCAGATGGGTGCGCATGAGGGCGCGCCCGCGGCTCAGGCGCATCTTCACGGCGCCTTCGGTGAGGCCGAGCAGGTCGGCGATGGCAGCGACCGGCAGGTCGTCGAAGTAGAACAGGTGCAGCACTGTGCGGTGGTCCTCGCCCAGCGTCTGCATCGCGCGGGCGACCGCGTCTTGCAGGTCCGTGCGGAACGAGAACGGGGCGAGCCCAGGGTCGACCGTCCCGGGGTTCAGCGGCACCACCCGGGTGCGCCACGAGCTCGTCGCGGTGCGCCGGGCGATGTTCAGCGTCGTGGCGATGAGCCACGCCTTGCGGTGCTCGTCGTCGCGGCACTGCGGCTGACGCCGGTGGTAGGCCAAGAACACGTCCTGGAAGACGTCGTCGGCGTCGCCCCGGCACCCGGTGTGCGTGATCGCGATCCTGTAGACCATGTCCTGGTAGCACGCGACGACGGCCCTGGTGTCTGCCAGCCCTGGCGGCCCGGGGGGTACCGGGACCGCTGCAGGCTGGGTGGCTGGCGCTGGCACGTGTCTCCCTCGGTTTCCGCGACGGACACCCGTAACTCCACGAAGGTCCCCCCAAGGTAACAACGAGCCGTCGTCGCCGGGCCAGGTTCACCCGCTCGTCCCTCGGCGGGCAGGACTGTCAGGGGCCGGCGCGGTCGGGCGTAGGCTCTGGGCGGCGGTGAGGAGGTGTCGTGGACGACGCGGCTGTGAGGTCGGTACGGCTGGCGCCGCTGTACGCGGCGGGGTTCACCACCGCGTTCGGGGCGCACTCGGTGGCGGCGGGGCTGGGGGTGCAGACCGCGGACGTGGGTGGGTCGCTGATCGGGTTCGGGGTGGCCCTGGCGGTGTACGACCTGGCTGAGGTGATCCTCAAGCCGATCTTCGGGGCGTTGAGCGACCGGGTCGGGGTCAAACCGGTGATCGTCGCAGGGTTGGTGGGGTTCGCGCTGGTCTCGTTGTTCGGGGCGGTGTG
>WRCL01000411.1 GCA_009783975.1 Micrococcales bacterium | reverse complement strand
TTGGCTGCGATGGTCTGCTGCTGGCTGGCGACGAGCAGCTTCCACGACGAGCTCAGGCCCGGGGAGAGCACCATCGCCACAGCCATCGTCTCGCCCAGGGCCCGGCCCAGCCCGAGCATCGACGCCGAGACGATCCCCGACCGTCCGTAGGGCAGCACCGCCAGGCGCACCATCTCCCACTGGGTGGCTCCCAGGGCGAGCGCGGCTTCTTCGTGCAGCGGCGGTGTGGTCAAGAACACCTCGCGGCACACTGCGGTGATGATCGGCAAGACCATCACCGCGAGCACGAGCGAGGCGGTCATGAGCACCCGGGGCGGGTCGGACGCGTGGCCGTTGGAGTCCCCGGCGAACAACGGGATCCAGCCGGCCCAGCGCACCATGGCGTCGAACACCGGGTGCAGCATCGGGGCGAGGACCATCACCCCCCACAACCCGTAGACGACCGACGGGATCGCGGCGAGCAGGTCCACGACGTACCCCAGGGCTGTGGCCATCCGCCGCGGCGCGTAGTGGGAGATGAACAAGGCGATCCCGATCGCCACAGGTACCGCCATGACCAGCGCGACGATGGCTGCGAGCACCGTGCCGAACACGAGCGGGACGATGACGCGCAGCACTGAGCTGCCAGCCGGGATCCACCCGACCTCGTCGCTGATCGAACCGCCAGCGGCCAGGGCCGGCCACGCCCGGATGACCAAGAACAGCGCGACCGCGGCGAGGATGACCAAGATGAGAATCCCCGACCCCGTGGCCGCGTAGCCAAACCCCCGGTCCACAGCCCGGCTGAACCGCCGGGTGCTCAACGCCGCAGCAGGCTCCGGGCTAGGCGCGGCCGCTGAGGGCTGGGCGTCGGCGACGTCGTGGTCCACCTGCTGCTCCTCGTGGGTCGGTGTGCTCGGACACGGTGCGTGCGGGGTCGGCGGCCGGCCGCACCTCGTCATGCGGCCGGCCGCGCGATGGTCAGGCTTTGGCGCTGATCACCTCGACCGCCGCGAGGACCTCGGCCCGCACAGCCTCAGAGATCGGTGCGGACCCGGCCGCGTCGGCTGCGATGTCCTGCCCGGCGGCGCTGACGACGTAGCTGACGAAAGCCTTGACAAGGGCGGCCTTTTCTGCCGTCGCGTAGGTGTCGCACACAGCCAGGTATGACACGAGGATCACCGGGTAGGCACCAGCGGCGGTCGTCGTGCGGTTGATGGAGAACACGATGTCGTGCGCAGCACGGCCGTCGGTGTTGCGTGCCGAGTCGTCGACGGTCGCCGCAGCACCGGCAGCAGTGGGCCCGACGAACTCGTCGCCGACCTTGATCCGGACCGTGCCGAGGCTGCCGATGGCCGAGGCGTCGGCGTACCCGATCGTCCCGCTGCCGGCAGTGATGCCCTGGACGACGCCAGAGGTGCCGTTCTGGCCCTGGAACGTGTCCTTGGTCACCGGGAAGGAGCTGGACACCTCGTAGGTCCACACCTGCGGGGCGACCTTCGACAGGTACTCGGTGAAGTTCTTCGTCGTCCCCGAGTCGTCCGAGCGGTACATCACCGAGATCGGGCCGCTCAGGGCGGCGTCAGGGTTGTCGGCGGTGATCGCCGGGTCGTCCCAGCGTGTGATCGCCCCGGAGAAGATCTTCGCCACGGTCTGCGGCGACATGTCCAAGGTGGCCACGCCGTCGATCTTGAACGCCACGGCGATCGGGCTGATGTAGACCGGGACGTCGAACGCCTGGCCGCCAGCGCACGCCTTGGTCGACGAGGCGATCTCGTCGGTCGTCAACGCCGAGTCGGTCCCGGCATAGGCGAAGCTCCCGTCAAGCAGGCCTTTGCGGCCCGCACCAGAGTCAGACACGACGTAGTCCACGGTGGTCGCCGAGTTCGCCGTCTGGAAACCGGCGACCCAGGCTTCTTGCGCCTTGCTCTGCGAGCTGGCGCCGCCCCCGTCAAGCTTTCCGCTCAGGCCGGACCCAGGTGTGCCGTCGGTCGCTGTCCCGGTCGGGTCGTCCGAGCCGCAACCAGCAAGGCCTAACGCCAGGAGCCCCACCAGCAGCGTCAAGGGGTAGGTGCGCTTCACAACAGCTCCTTCGTTCTCGTCGCACAGAACACAGGTGTGTGCCTGTGCTGGCGAGGCTAGGCACCACAGATGACAGCCATGCGGTGCCCAGGTGAACAGCAGGTGAACCCTTTGGGCCTGTGACACTGGCGCAGATGGTCCGTCGCACGGTCGCGGGGTTGATAGGTTGCGGGCATGGCCCGTCTGCTGGTGGTGACGAACGACTTCCCTCCGGGGCACGGAGGGATCGAGACCTATGTGCATGAGCTTGTGCGGCGGTTCGACCCCGGTGACGTCGTCGTGGCGACCTCACGGCGCGACGGCTGGCAAGAGTGGGACGCCGCCCAGCCGTACCCCATCGTGCGGATCTCGCGGTACCCGATGCTGCCGACCCGCAAGGTCGCACGTGCCGTCGTCGCCTTGGCCAACGAGCACCAGTGCCAGGCGGCATGGTTCGGCGCCGCCGCACCTCTGGGCCTGCTTGCCGCAGACCTGCGCACCGGCTCACCTGTGCGCCGGGTGGTGTCCACGACGCACGGCCACGAGGTGTGGTGGGCGCGGGTGCCAGGGTTCGCCCAGACCCTGCGGCGTATCGC
>WRCL01000410.1 GCA_009783975.1 Micrococcales bacterium | reverse complement strand
CCGTCCCCACTGTCTTCCCTGTCTCCCCGCCCCACCGTCCTGCTGGCGGGCCGAGCCTCGACGGGTCGGTAGGGTCGGGTGTGTGATCGACATCAAGCTGTTACGTGACGACCCTGACCTCGTACGTGCTTCCCAGCGGGCCCGGGGTGCCGACCCTGGTCTTGTCGACCAGGTGCTTGACGCTGACGCCCGCCGCCGGGCGTCGCTGACCGAGTTCGAACGGCTGCGCGCCGAGCAGAAGGCGCACGGCAAACGCGTCGCCACGGCCACGCCGCAGACCAGGCCACAGCTGCTCGCCGAGGCCAAACAGCTCGCAGAACGGGTGAAAACCGCTCAGGCCGACGCCGACGAGGCCGACCGCACGTCGACCGAGCTGTCGCGAAGCGTGGACAACCTCGTCGAACCGGGGGTGCCAGCCGGGGGAGAAGACGACTACACCGTGCTCGAGCACGTCGGCCACGACGGACCTTGGGTGCCCGACCCGGGTTTTGCCGTCCGCGACCACCTCGAGCTGGGTGAGATGCTCGCGGCGATCGACACCGAACGTGGGGCGAAGGTCTCCGGCGCCCGGTTCTACTTCCTCACCGGTATCGGCGCACGCCTGGAGCTGGCGCTGCTGACCGCGGCGATGGACCTGGCGGTGGCCAACGGGTTCACCCCGATGATCACCCCCACCCTCGTGCGGCCCGCGGTCATGTCAGGCACGGGGTTCCTCGGGGCCCACGCCGACGAGATCTACCACCTGGGCACCGACGACCTGTACCTCGTGGGCACCTCCGAGGTCGCCCTCGCTGGGTACCACAGCGGCGAGATCATCGACCTGGCCGCCGGGCCGTTGCGCTACGCCGGGTGGAGCGCGTGCTACCGGCGCGAAGCCGGGTCGCACGGCAAGGACACCCGCGGCATCATCCGCGTCCACCAGTTCCACAAGGTCGAGGCGTTCAGCTGGACCACCGTCGCCGACGCTGCCGGCGAGCACCAGCGCCTGCTCGCGCTGGAAAAACAGATGCTCGCGCTCGTCGACCTGCCCTACCGGGTCATCGACACCGCCGCCGGTGACCTGGGGGCCTCAGCTGCGCGCAAGTTCGACTGCGAGGCGTGGTTGCCCTCGCAGCGCCGGTACATGGAGGTCACCTCCACCTCGAGCTGCACGACGTACCAGGCCCGGCGTATGGGGGTGCGCGAACGGTGCGCCGACGGTACGTTGCGCACCCCGGCGACCCTCAACGGCACGTTGGCCACGACCCGGTGGATCGTCGCGATCTTGGAGAACCACCAGCAGCCCGACGGGTCGGTGCTCGTCCCGGCCGGTCTGCGCCCGTACCTCGGCGGCCTGGAGGTCATCGAACCGGTGCGTTCGCCGTGACGACCGGTCCGATACTGCTCGCCCTTGACGTCGACGGGACGGTGCTGCGTTTTGACGGGACGGTGTCGCCGGATGTGCGCGCCGCCCTGGAACAGGTCCGCGACGCCGGTGCCCATATCGTCCTGGCCAGCGGACGTTCAGTCGCAGCGCTCATCCCCGTCACCGTCGACCTGGGCCTGACCAGCGGCTACGCCGTGTGTTCCAACGGTGCGGTCACATGCGAGCTGGACCCGTCGGTTGCCGGCGACCCGCGCGCTGGCCCGGTGCTCCCAGGTGAGGCCAGCGACACCGGGGCGATGTGGAACGGTGGTGGCTACCGGTTGGTCGAGGTCGTGACGTTCGACCCCGGGCCGGTCTTGCGGGTGCTCGCCGCCGAGCTGCCTGACGCTCTCATCGCCGTGGAAGACATCGGCGTGGGCTCGCGTGTGTCGGCGCCGTTCCCTGCCGGTGAGCTTGCCGGGGAGCATATGGTCGTCAGCTTTGACGAGCTTGCGTCCCGGCCGGCCACACGTGTGGTGCTGCGCGACCCTGGCTCGACCGCCGAGGAGTTCGGCGAGGTCGTCGCACGCGTCGGGCTGCACGAGGTCAGCTATGCGATCGGCTGGTCGGCGTGGATGGACCTCACCCCCGGCGGGGTGTCGAAAGCCTCGGCGCTGGACAAGGTCCGCCAGCGCCTGGGTGTCGACCCGTCGGCGACCGTCGCGGTCGGCGACGGCGGCAACGACGTGGAGATGCTCGCCTGGGCCGCCCGGGGTGTGGCGATGGGCCACGCCGTCGCGTCTGTGCGCGACGCGGCCGACGAGGTCACCGGTGGCATCGACGACGACGGCCTGGTCCCGGTGCTGCGCTCCTTGCTGTGACCTGAACAGCGCTGCGGGCCTGCACCCCGTCCACCGCCCCCAGTCACGAAGGCACAGGCCGCACGTCGAACGGGCGTCACTGGCGCTGGGTGCTTCGGTCAGGGGCCGACGATCCGGCTGGCACGTGCGGTGGCCACGTGTGTCAGGTCACAGGTACTGGCCGGTGGGGTGCGGTGCGTTGGGGTCGTCGTCGCCGGGGCGGGCGGCGAGCATCCCGGGGTGGACCGCGGCGCCAGGGGGCAGCGCGCGACGCATCTGGACCAGCTGGTTCTGCGCAGCCATCTGCTGGGCGACCAGAGCGGTCTGGATCCCGTGGAACAGCCCTTCGAGCCACCCGACAAGCTGGGCCTGGGCGATACGCAGCTCGGCGTCGGTGGGGGCGTCGTCGGCGAAGGGCAAGGTGATCCGGTG
>WRCL01000409.1 GCA_009783975.1 Micrococcales bacterium | reverse complement strand
TCACAGCCAGCAACTTCGTCCACACACGAAGCTTGCACCACCAGCAGACCCCACACCGGCGACACGCCGGACAACCCTCAACTCGGGCCGACCAGACTCCGACCAAGACCCTG
This sequence comes from Micrococcales bacterium, assembly GCA_009783975.1. Classification (GTDB taxonomy): domain Bacteria; phylum Actinomycetota; class Actinomycetes; order Actinomycetales; family Cellulomonadaceae; genus Cellulomonas. The sequence goes on along the minus strand of WRCL01000409.1, from coordinate 2,532 downwards.
AATAGTCACAGCCCATGAGCTGAACCCTGAGCGTGGAACCGAAACCTGAGTGGGGAACATCAGGTTTCGACTCCACGCTCAGGGTTCAGCTCATGGGATGAGTCAGCCTGGCACACATGTTTCAGGATCAGTACAGCGAACCTACCCAGACGGCAACGTGACGCCAGTAGCCTCAATGCGTGCCGACGCCAGACGAGATCACCACGCACCCGATCTTCGGTGGGCTCGCCGAGATGGTCAGAGGGTGGCAGCCCTCGGCGGACGAGACAACCGAAGCCCAGCTGCGCACGCTCGCGGAGTTCGTCATCACCGGCGAGGGCCGCGACGAGGCACTGACCGGGGTGTTCTGACCGCCCCTCACGAACCCACAAGGAGCCCCCGGTGCCCCAGGACACCCCCGGTGATATCACCAACGACCGCATCTTCCTCAAGCTCGCTGATGCGATGCGACGCTGGGACGAGGACTGCCTGGAGGACGAGGCGACCCAGGTTGCGCTGGTGGTCGCGGCGAGGTTCGTCCGTGGCGACGGGACCGAAGACGAGCTGGACCCGTGCGACGCGTTCCTGGGGGCGTTCGCCAACGACCGTCGATGGCCTGACACGCTGCGCTGGTTGTCACCTGCGCAGCAGCGCCGGCTCGCCGAGCTGTTCACCAGGGAGGCGGCACTCACGGGACGGTGGGACCTGCCAGCCCCCGCGCTGAAGGTTGACGTCCCGCGGTGGTTCGTGGTGTTCCAGAGCCGCTTGACGATGGATGTCTGGCCTTCTCCGAGCCAGCTGTACATGTGGGACCCGGCCTTCTTCGTCCCTCTCCTGGCCGTCGACGACCCCGAGCACGACCTTGTGACCCAGCACGCGGTCTCCACGTTCTTCGCCCTGCAGCACGGCAAGGACGACTGGGCCCGCTCTGCGAAGAAATACCCGGCACACGCCCAAGCCTGGGTGGACTACCTCCACGACAACGCCAGCGCGGTCCCACCCGCTGTGATGTCTTTGGACGTCGCCGGGCGTGTTGCGGCGTTGGCATGGTTGGGCCTGTACCCACAGCTCGCTGCTGTGGTCGCCCCGATGCTCGGTGAGCTCGCAGTCGGGCTGTCGCGCCCGGTCCGCGAGTCTGCTGCCAGCCTCATCGCCACCTTGGACGAGCCGTTGCGGTCCAAAACCCTGGCCACCGCCCTGGCTGCCGCGAAAGACAAGACCATCGAGGCTGTGATCGTCGCGGCCGCAGGTCTTGGCGAGCCGGGGCGTGCCCTGCTCGCCGACGCACTGGCCGAACGCCGCGGTGGCCGGCGCGACGCCCTGCTCGCCGGGGCTCTGGGGACGGGCCAGGCAGCCGAACCTGCGGCGGACCCGGCCCTGGTCGTCCCACCGCTGGCACCGTTGGACAACACCCCCGTGGGCGACGAGCTCGTCGCGACGCTCCAGGCGGCGTGCCAACGACGGGTCACCCAGCTCGAGGTCCAGCTCGCGGCCGAACACGACCCCGACAGGCACAACCAGCTCACACAACAGCTGGCGAAAGCCCAGGGCGTGACCACTTCAGACATCAATGCAGCGTGCCGCTGGCTCAACGGCGACGCCAGCCGGACAACCCTCGTGGAGAACCTGCTCAGGCACGGTGTCCTCAAGGTCCACCAGCTCAGGCTCCCCCTGGTCAGCGCCATCCGGCTCGTCACGAGGGGAAAACACACCAACTGGCGCGAGGTTGTCCAGCCCGGCCGGTGGTATGCCGGCCCACGGTATGTCGACCGTGACTATGACCTGCGCCACGTGCTCGAGGCTGCCCGGGCCGCGGGCGTCCCCAACCCGGTCGCCGCGGTCGAAGAAGTTGGGTTCGTCGGGGGTCTGGCGCCTGGGCTGGTCTGGCCGTTCTTCGTCGAACACCCCCAACGGCTGGACGAAGAGCTGGGTTTGTCACCGCTGTCGTCGCGGTCGCGTGACCGCGCAGCGGGGTTGAGGGTCTTGGCGACCTTCCCGGTGGTGCCGGCCAAGTACGTCCAGGTCCTGGCGGACCTGGCCCTGGGGCAGGGCCTCACCGACCGGCGTGAGGCCCAACAGCTGCTTGAGCGTCTGCCGCAAGTGCTGGACATCGCCGCGACTGGGCTGAGCAGCAGCAAAGGCGGTGTCCGCGCTGTGGCGGCGACATGGATCGGGCAGATCGGCGACGACACCGGCACGGACCTGCTGCGCGACGCGCTGGCGACCGAGACGCGCGACGAGCCGAAGACGGCGATGATCCACGCCCTTCACGCCCTGGGCCAGGACGTCTCGGCGTACCTGACCCCCCAGGTGCTCGCCACGGCAGCAACCGCTGGCCTGAAGACCAAGATCCCCCCAGCCATCGACTGGTTCCCGGTCGACCAGCTCCCGCAGTGCCGGTGGGCCGACGCGACACCGGTGGACCGGCAGACGATCTGGTGGTGGGTGGTGCGTGCCGCCACACTCAAGGACCCTGCGGGCGCGCCAGAGACCCGTCTGCACCTGTCGCTGCTGGACAACGACAGCCGCGAACGCCTCGGCGCGTTCGTCGCC
>WRCL01000408.1 GCA_009783975.1 Micrococcales bacterium | reverse complement strand
GTTCTCCTGGTCATAACCCGGGCCGCGCGGCCTGCGTCGCCTACGACGGCGACCTCGATGGCAACGGCGACGACGTGTCGTGGGCTGGCGGCGGCGTGCGTCCAGCCTTCTGGTTGAACCTGACCGCCTGACCGGGCAGGACGGCTGAAGGCGCGAGGGACGAACTTCGGGGTGAGGGACGAACTCCTATGTTCGTCTCTCACCCCGAAGTTCGTCCCTCACCTTCCTCGCCGCTCGGTCTGCCACGGTAGATGCAGCAGGTAGCATGGTAGACTCATGGAGTGAGCCTGAACATCAAGAACGAACGTACCCACACGCTGGTGCGTGAGCTCGCCGCGCTCAGTGGGGTCTCACAGACCGAGGCGGTGACCGACGCCGTGCAACGCCGGTTGCGCGAGCTACAAGTTCCTGGGGCTGACCGGGGGGCGCGTATCGACACGGTGCTCGCCGAGCTCCGGGCGGGGCTGAGCGCCGCCGACCGCGAGGCGCTGCGCCGGGCCGGGGCAGACCTGTACGACGAACGGGGGCTGCCCTGGTGATCGTCGACACCTCAGCCATCGTCGCCCTGCTGCTCGACGAGCCAGCCGCCGCAGCAATCGACAGCGCGTTGCGCAAGGCCGATGTGGTCCGCATGGCCGCGCCGACCCTCGTCGAGCTCGCAGCCGTGGTCGATCACCGCGGCCCAGCCCTGCGCCGCGGGGTCGACCAGCTGCTCGAGCTGTACCAGGTGCAGGTCGAACCGTTCGACGCCGACCAGGCGCGCCTGGCGCGCGAGGCGTACCGCGACTACGGCCGCGGCTCAGGCCACCGCGCCCACCTCAACCTCGGGGACGTGTTCGCCTACGCCCTGGCCGCCCGTCTGCACGAGCCGCTGCTGTTCGTCGGCGACGACTTCACCCACACCGACATCATCCCGGCCCTGCGGTGACGAAGTCCCGCCACGTCCTACTGGCGCTCAGCCCATGTGGTGGTACGAAACGCGGTGACGGGCAGGGCCCACATGGCGTCGTCCAGCTCGCGGACCTGCGTACCGGTGTAGACGACGAAACCCCGGTCCAGGCCTCTGTGGTCACGCAGGGCGCGCAGGCCTTTGAGGTCGGCGGGGTTGACGCGGGACGAGGCTTTGACCTCGATGCCAACCCGGCGGCCCCCGAACGCCTCCAGCACGACGTCCACCTCGTAGACCGGAGCACCAGCCCGGCGCCAGTGGTGGACACTCGTGGTGCGCGTCGCCCAGGCGCGGGCGGCGATGACCTGGTTGGTGACGTGGCTCTCCAAGAGCTGGCCGAGCGCCTCGCGGGTGCCCAGGATGTCGACACCTGCGCGTTCGAGGGCTTCGACAGCCAGGCTGGTGTCCACAGGGTGGACCTTGGCCCGGGTGTGGGTCTGGTTGGCCGGCGCGGTGGCCAGGTTCGCCAGCCAGTGCACGAGGAACAGGCGCCCGAAGATCCCCATGTACCGGTCGATGGTCCGCTTGTCGAAGCCGAGCAGCTGGGCCAGGCGCGCCGCGTTGAACGTCGCGCCGGGGGTGCGGGCCAGCGCGTCGAGGGTGTCCAGCGCGATCGTGGGGTTGACCGCCATGTCGGGCAGCGCACTGGTGGACAGCACCGCGAGGGTGTCCGACGCGACACGTTCGCGCAGACGTGACCGGCTCAGACGCCCACGCTGCAGCACGTACGGCGGGAAGCCGCCATAGGCCAGGTCGGCCAGCAGGTCCTCGTCGGTGGTCTCAGGCAGAGGCCCGGACTGGATCTGCGCGTCGAACAGCAGGTCGACAACCGACCCAGGCAGGCCAGCGACCTCCCACGACGTCAACGGCAGCATCGTCAGCCGCGTGGCACGCCGCGCCAGAGGGTCCGCCCCGCCCAACCCAGTGCGCCCGATCGACGCTGACCCGGTCAGCACGTAGTGGTTGCCCGGCCCGAGCGTGTCGACGTGCTCCTTGACCGCCAGGGGAAGGTCGGCCAGCAGCTGGGCCTCGTCGATGACCGCAGGGCGCGGCAGGCGCCGCAGCCAGCCTTCGAGGTCGTGCGAGGCGAACTGGAAGGTGGCCCGGTCAGCCAGCGTGGTGTAGGAGTACCCCGCCGGTTCGAGCTGGCGGTGCGCCAGCGTCGTCTTGCCGACGGCCCGCGGTCCTTCCAGGACCAGCACCGGGCAGTCTTGCCGGGCCAGGAGCGCGTCGCCCACCGGCCGCCGGATGGGGCTCGTCATGCTCAGAAGAGTACACCTGATGATCTAATATTGGTACATCGAGTGTCCCAATATTAGTACATGCCCCGCGCAGGCCAGGTGGCGCCCTGGTCTCTGTTCGTCGGCTTCGCCCACACTGACGTCGTCCCCGCCATCGGGTGACGACCAGGCCGCTTGGTAGGTGTGGTGCACGCGGGTCCTCAGCTGGCCTGGTGCGTGGCGAGGTATTGCGCGGCGGCGTCGCGCAGCACCGCGGAGAACGAACGGCCCTGGGCATGGGCGAGGTTGCGCATCGCGTGGTCCAGGCTCTTGGGGGCCCGGACCTGCCACAACGGGGAGGGCCCGGCCGGAGCGTCCGGGTCGAGTGTTGGGCGCCCAGCGGTGCGACGGATCATCGCGCGGTCGTCGTCGGTGTCGGCAGCCTCCAGCAGCATGGCGGTCACCTCTGCACAGCT
>WRCL01000407.1 GCA_009783975.1 Micrococcales bacterium | reverse complement strand
CTACGAGCTCGCAGCATGAGTGATCGGACTCAATAAAAACGGAAACAGTCCACTTGACGGTCGCCACCAGGTCGGACGGGTCGAGGGTCTGCTCTTCGAACAACATGGGCGCACCGACGATGAACCCTGGGTCCAGGCCCAGCTCCCACACGAACCCGCCTGGGCCTGCACGACGAGATCGCCGACGACAAACGCGGCTCATGGGCTGCGTACCACCATGTCGTGGTCATCGTCGACGCACCACCGCCGGCTGGTCGCCTGCGCACGGACTTTCGCAACACGGCCTAGTCGGCGATCTCCACGGCGAAGAGCCGTTCGGCGAGCTCGTGGGGAAGACCGTCGTCCCACCCGTCCTCGGGGCGAGGAACCACGGCTCCGCAGACGGGCTCGAACATCACCGCGGGGATCTCACGCACTGTCGTGACGTCTGAGTACTCCTCGGTCCAGTCCTGGCCATCGTCGCACCTGGGGTCATACCCGATGCCGGCCTGTGTCCAGAACCCTGCGACGTAGCGCTCTTCGATCTCTTCGGACACGGCTCCGTCCTTCTGGCAGGCCTCTTCGGCGGTGTGCTGCTTGTGCCACCGCGGGCCAGACATCCAGTACGCCGCCAACGCAGTGGCCCGGTCGACCGAGGGGTCGGCGAGGATCCGGGCCCACAGCGGGTGCTCAAGGTCAGCGTCGTCCCAGTTCACAGTGAGCAACGACCGGTGGATGTCCTCGGCGGTCGCGTCAGCGAGGAACCCGTGCCAGACCTCGCGCGTGAACACCTCGTACTCGTCGCTGGTCATCGTGGGCTGATCCAAAACAACACCCTTTCGTTATTCGACGATGAGCCCTGTCGCCGCGTGGGCCTTGGCGTCACGTCCTCGAGCCTACGTGAGCGCGCCGGCTCGTGGGGCTGGTTGCAGGTCACGCATCGGACGGGTCGTACCCGGCGACGTCGTCGGCACCAGCCAGGACGACGTAGTCGCCAGTGCGGTCGTCGGCCATGGCCTGGGCGCGGGCCTGGCGGGTCGCGGCCGAGGAGATCAGCGAGTCGTCGTCGATGACGACCGGTGCCCCGTTGACGAACCAGCGCGGACAGCGACAGGCCCAGGTCCTCGGCCCGCATCTTGGCGGCCGCCTTGATGTCCTTGTCGATCCGGATGTCAACGTCGTCTGAGCGGTCATAGAAACAATATTCGTACATTGTCAGTGCAGGCTCCAACGTCTCCTCAGACGTCCTGCGGTTGCCGGGTCTCGCAAGGGTCTCTTCGCACAACATCGGCTCACCCACCTGGAGGTGAGCGGCCGCGCAAGTCAAGCCAAAGTACCCTGGCCGCGACATAACCTCTATCCGCAGGCACTCGAGCGCGGCGAGAACATGGGTCTGCCATTCTTCCACGATCGTCCCGACGAAACATAGATCTACCAGCTCCAGGTCCGGCCGGTCCAGCAGGACGAAAAACTCACCGTCGTCGCGGTCCAGCCCGTCAAGCGCCCCCGACCACACATGACCGCATTCACCAGAGCCCTGACGCGAATAGTGCAGCCGTGCCAGAACTCGATCCCTGGAGGTGTCCACTCACAGAACCTCGTCGTCGCTCGTCGGGGCTGGCGTCGCAACGGGCGCCTCTCCGCGCCACTCGGGAGTCGCACGCAAGGCACGGATCCGCAGGCGGGACAACGCGTCGTGGTTGCCTATCGCTTCCAGCACCTCGTCAGGCAGAGCCGGGTTCTGCATCATCTCGTGCAGGTACTCACCTTCACGTGCCCACTCAAGCAGTATCTCTGCCGGGGTCGCAGGGTTTTCTGGGATGTGGCTGTAACGGAGGTCATCTGGATGGGAGCGTACCCACGCACCAAGCCTCGCAGGGTCGACGAAACAGCTGGCCCTGGCACTGTTGATGAGGCTGCGGAACTCCGAGTCGAGCATCATCGCCAGGGCGGCGCCCCAGTCGCCGGCCTCTCCAAGGTCTCGCACCTTCCGCTCGAGGTCGTCCAGCGCCGCATGATCCCCGGCGGTCTCGGCGTCATAGTGGTGCGCTCCCGCGAACGATTGCTCGACGACGGCCTCGGGTGGCCAGCCCCAGTGCAAATAGAAGCCCACCTCCATCCCAGCCCGATGCAGAAGCCTCATCGCCTCGGCCGGGGTGGCCTCGTTGCGGCACAGTTGTTTCCTCACCTCGTCGACCTGCTCTGGATCGAGGGGGGCGATGTGGCACGGGTCGGTGACGAGCCGTGCCATCTCCAGCAGGACCTCGGAGGGTGTGCGGCAGCCCCACCACCTGCCCGCGAGCCTCTCCCATTGTCCAGCGTGGAAGGGCCAGTCGTGGATGAGGGACAAGTAGTCCGGCAGCGGCAGGTGCGCGTATTGGGCGGCCTGGGCCCGCACCGACAGCTCTGGGTCGTGGGCGGCCTTCGAGGCGGCTGCCATCGACACATGCTTGTAGCAGCACAGAGCTGCCCGCCGCACCTGGACGTCTGGATGGTCCAGGAGGCGGAGGATCAGCGTCGGGGCGTCGAACCGTTCGTCGGTGTGCCAGACCGGATGCCGCTGTCCGTCAGGCACGCTGACGAGGGTCTTGCGGACCTCGTCGTCGGGGTCCTCCAGCAGCGTGTCGAACAGCTCGGGGGTGATCCGGCCGGTGCGCAGCGCGGTGT
>WRCL01000406.1 GCA_009783975.1 Micrococcales bacterium | reverse complement strand
GGAGAGGGAAGGCCAGGGGTCGGAGAAAAAACCTCTCATCATCTTTGTCGACAACCTCGACCGGTGCCCGTCGTCGGTGGTCGTCGACCTGCTCGAGCAGATCCGGGTGTTCATGTCGATGACGCGGTGCGTTTTTGTCATCGCGGTGGACGACCAGGCACTGACCAATGCTTTCGCCGACAGGTACCCAGACGACATCGACCCTGACGAGATCAAGGCTGCAGAGTACGCCGAGCAGTACCTGGAGAAGATGATCCAGTACCCGTTCACGCTGCCACGGCTGGGCGAGACGAGGATCAGGGAGTTCGCCAGGGACGTCCTCACTGAGGTCGGGTTTGTCGACGCCGAGCTCATCCAGGTCAACGGCGTCGTCGGACCGGTCGTCGACGAGCGGCGCGACGTGCTCAGCCTGCGGCTGGTCGTGCGGCTGGCCAACGCGCTCGTCGTCAACCACGTCGTCGCCCAAGGAGAGCTCGGCGGTGGGTCCCAGCGGTACACCGACCAGTACGACCTGCGTGTGACGACGCTGGCCACGGTGATCCAGCACTTCTACCCCGAGGACTACAGGGCTGCGATGAGCAGGGCCGACGGGCCGGACTACCTGTGGCGAGAGCTGCTCGACGAACCCTACGAGGACGACCCGCAGCTGTTCGCCTACGGTGCGGTCCAGCTCAAGGCGTACGTCCGAGAGCTCGCCGCGGACGACGCGCTGTGCCTGGACAGCGCGGGGTTCGCCCGGTACCTGCGCTACCTGCAGCCGGTCGACGCCGCCACACCGTGGATCGACGAGCCCCTCGACATCGAACCGCCTCCGCCGACCCCGATCCGCGGGCAGCGTCCGGTGGACGACGACTACGACGACTACGACGACGAGCCGATGCTCGCGCTGCGTGGCCACAACGAGTGGTATTACGACAAGATGCCCCAGCACCTGGTCGCCGAGCACATCCAGCGCGACATGGACGACGAGCTGATGGACGACGCCCAGACCGCCCGGTGGCTGGTCGGCGCCGGTGCTGCGGCAGTTGGTCATGTCGTGACGATCGGCGGTGTTCCCTGGCGCGTCCTGGAGGTCGAGAACGCACGGGGCGTGCACGCCCAGGCGCTGCTGCTGGCCGAGTACATCCAGGGCAGGTCGCAGTGGCACGACGACAAAGAGGCGTCGTTGTGGGGTGACGACCCCGGGCCGTGGTTGCGCCGAGAGCTCAACGGGCGGTTCTTCGACGCTCTGCCCGAACATATGCAGATCCGTATTCCTGACACGACCTGGGTGCAGCCGAGCAAGCGGTACGGGACGAAATCTGAATCGGTGCAAGGCCATATCTCGTTGCTGAGCATCGAAGAGGTCGGACGGTACCTGCGCACCGCTGACGCCCGGCGCGCCATCGACCCGTGGGGCAACGCCTCGTGGTGGTGGTTGCGTTCGCCAGGTGTCGACCCGGCGTACGTCGACCGCGACGGCAACATCGTCATCAGCGGCGGGAAGATCTCCTCCTCGTCCGGCGGTGTGCGGCCTGTGCTGCGCCTGAGCCTGGAGTAGCTCAGCGCCGATCCACCGGATCCAGGCTCAGACGTGGCGCTCAGGGTCGCCCAGGAGCGCCGAGACGTGGTCAGGGATGTACGTCGACAGGTCACGTGGTGGACGGATGTAGCCTTTGGACACCGGCGGACGTTTGGGCAAGACGATCTTCGGGTGCGGGATGTCACCGTAGGGGACGGTCGACAGCAGGTGTGCGATCATGTTCAGCCGCGCGTGCTTCTTGACGTCGGACTCCACGACGTACCACGGGCTCGCCGGGGTGTCGGTGTGGACCATCATCTCGTCCTTGGCCCGTGAGTAGTCTTCCCAGCGGGCGATGGACTCCAGGTCCATGGGTGACAGCTTCCACTGCCGCACAGGGTCTTTCAGCCGCGAGCGGAACCGGCGCAGCTGTTCGCCGTCAGACACCGAGAACCAGTACTTGCGCAGCAAGATCCCGTCGTCGATGAGCATCTGCTCGAACAGCGGGGTCTGGCGCATGAACCGTGAGTACTCGGCCGCGGTGACGAACCCCATGACCTTCTCCACCCCGGCCCGGTTGTACCAGGACCGGTCGAACAGAACGATCTCCCCGGCAGCGGGCAGGTGGGCGACGTACCGCTGGAAGTACCACTGGCCCTGCTCGCGTTCGGTCGGCGCCGGCAGCGCGGCGATCCGGGCCACGCGGGGGGACAGGTACTCGGTGATGCGTTTGATCGCCCCGCCTTTGCCGGCTGCGTCACGTCCTTCGAAGACCACGACGATCCGGGCCCCTGTGGCCTGGGTCCAACGCTGGAGCCTGACCAGCTCGGACTGCAGGCGGAACAGCTCGGCCTCGTAGACGTCTTCAGTGATCTTCGCCGGCTTGTCCATGACGCGAACGTACTCCAGTGACGCCCACGCCGCCGGGGTTCACAGCTCGGCTGAACCCACCCCGACAGGAACCTGCGCACCGTGGCCTTCACAGGTCAGCACGTCGCGCAGCGCCACCGCTGCGGCGTCCAACGCCTGCGGGTCGGGGTTGTTGTCGGCCCGGGCGAACGACAGGTCGTCTTGCGAACATGCTGGGACGACGTGGATGTGCAGGTGGGGAACTTCGAACCCGGCGACGAGCACTGTGGCGCGGGTCTGGG
>WRCL01000405.1 GCA_009783975.1 Micrococcales bacterium | reverse complement strand
GCTGCTGGCTGACGTGGTCACCGCCGCCTTGAGCGCGACGACGAAGAAAGCCCGTCGTGCGGTGCTCGACGCTCTGGCCGCCCGCCCCCGGCCGAGCACCGCGGCCATCATCGAACCGCAGGTGGCTGCTTTGGCCTCGGACCAGTCGTTGGCCAAGGCGGTGACCACCCTCGTCGAACGTTGGGACCTTGGCAGCCCGCGCACTGGTGTTGTCCACGGGTGGTGGCAGCCGGTCCCGGCGGTGTGGCAGGTGCCGCAGTTTGACCGGGGCGAGGTGTCCGTCGATGCGTTCGCCGAGGTCAACGCCACACTGTTCCGCCGTGACTGGGGCGTGTCGGGAATTGTCGACATCGTCAACGAACGGTTCTTGGTGCTCGCCAACGAACTGGCGCGCCGCGGGGAGAGCGACGCGGTCCGCGACGTCCATCCCGGCGGGCCAACCAGCGCCGGGAGCTGGGACGTGCTGCAAGCCCGGGCACAGGGGGTGTTCGCACGGCTCGGCCAGGTCCCGTGCCTGCTGTCCGAACCGTCGTGGGTCGACCTGCGCGTGGACCCCGAGGACCTGCTCGCCCGGTTGCGCCAGTACGCCACGGCTGGCACCCGCGTCGGGGCTGCCGACCTGTTCTTGGCTCTGACCAGGACGGACACATCCCGGCTCGACACGTCCCACCTTGCAGTGTTGGAGGCGCTCGACGTGCCGGTGCTCGCCGTCCCCGGTGCGCCTGTGATCGCCACCAGTGCTGGCACGCTGGCCAGCCGCTACCTGGCCGCCCCCTACCCAGACCCGCAGATGTATGTGGCGACCGATGGCACCTGGGCGTGGGGCGACGGGGATTTCGACCCATCGTTCGCGCTGTCACGCGCAATCCTCAGGAACGAAGGCCACAGCGAGGCAAAGATCGACGAGCTGGTCACGTGGCTCCCGACCCCTCCTGGCCCGCTCGACGAGCTCGGCTTGCGCCTGGAGTACGCCCCTGATGCTGGTGCCTGGTTGGCGATCTTCCCGCAGTGGGGTGATGCGGCGTGCGGAGCGATCCGGGCTGACGGTCCTGGCGTGGTCGCAGCCGCGTCGTACTACGAGCTGGGCCTGGCCGCGCGCCAGCTCGCCCGTCGTGCGACCCCCCTGCCACCAGGTGCGGCGGTGAACCTGCTGGCAGCGCAACGGTCCTCACGTCCGACGGCGACCGTTGACGCCGCGACCGCCCTGGTCAACGCGTGGCAGCGGGGCCTGCTGCGACCCGGGGTGCCCGACGTGCGCTACCTGGACTGGACCACCACGCCCACCGCCCTCGCGGCGACCGCCCGCACCTTGGGCGAGCTGGCTGCCGAGGAGATGCTCGCAGTGGTCTGGCCCGTCCTGGACGACATGGTCGCTGCTGCGGTCGCCGCGCCTCGGCTCCCTGCTGGCACCGCTGAGGTCGCCGCCACTGTCTGCGCGTTGTTGCCAGAGGTCGTCGCCGCGGTCTCGGCTGGGACCGCTGACCCCACCGTCTTGGACCTTCCCGGCACCCGTGCGCTGGCTGCCCGCACCGGTTCGTCCCAGGCGGTGACCACGGCCCGCCAGGTCGTCGCTGGGTTGCCCACCCCGGCATCGCCGGTCGCCGCAGTCGTCGTCCCCACCTTCGACGAGCTGTGGCCGCCGGGCGTCGGGACTGGCCCTGCGGTGGTGGACGAACCAGGGACCGTCGGCAACGGGTTTGCGGTGCGGCACTGGACCCCTCTGTTCGCCGCAGGGGCTCCTCTCCCGTCCAGCGCCCTGGTCGCCTCAGTGCTGCACGACATTGCTCGTGCCGGTTCGTCTCCCTGGGCTGAGACGGCGCTGCAGGCGTTCTGGACAGCGGTCGACCGTGGCCGTATCAGCTCGGCGACAGTGCACGCCGCCGTGCGCACCATCATGGACGCAGGCCCCGCCGTCTGGGCCCCCAGCCGGTACCACGCACGCACCGGAAGTCCTGGCCTGCTGGTCCGCATGCTGGAGACCCACCCACAGGCCCTTGCAGTGCTGTGGCCTGTGCTCACCGAGACCGTTCGCGCCGCAGCCACCGACGACCCACCGCCCCGCTGGCTCACGCGTGTGCTCGACGTCGCCATCAGCCACGCCCCGACCCTGCGCGAGGCCGCCCACCGTGGCCTCATCCCGCCCGAGGCCTGGTCCGGCCTGGCCGACCTGGCCGCCCGCCCTGGCAAGGCCGCAGCCATGACCAAAGCCCGCACCCTTCTCGCTGCCCTGGACCTCTGACCCGGTCACCGAGGGACGAGCTTCGGGGTGAGGGACGAACTTCTATGTTCGTCCCTCACCCCGAAGCTCGTCCCTCACCCGCTGGTTTGGTCAGCGGCAGATCCGTAGTCTGGGTTGCGGCAGATCTGTAGTCTGAAGCTGTCGCCCGGACCGGGAAGAGACGTGTGGTCTTCCACCGGTCGTACGTCGCTGACCTCGTCAACCGCGACATCACCCAGATCTCGAGCATCGACAAGACCGGGCACCTGCGCTCGTTGGTCCAGCTCTTGGCCGTTGGTTCAGCGGGGCTGCTCGTCCCCGGTGCGCTGGCGAACCGGCTCGGCGTCACCGCTGCGACGGTGAATCGCCACATCGGGTTGCTTGAGCAGACATTCCTGGTCAAACGGATCCCTGCGTGGTCGCCGAACCTGTCG
>WRCL01000404.1 GCA_009783975.1 Micrococcales bacterium | reverse complement strand
GAGATGCACCACATGGACTGGTGGGTCCGCAACGGAACCACCTCGGTCGAACGCGGGATCGCGTTGTGCTCATGGCACCACCACCGCGTCCACGACCTGGACCTGACAATCGAACGACTACCACGACCTGGACGAGGGTTGGCCGGGCAAGCCACCGCGGCATACCGGTTCCTGCGACGCGACGGGACAGTGTTCTGCGAAGAACAACACCGACCACCAGGACCCGGCGACGGGTCAACCCTGCCCAACGCCGGACATCCGGGCACGAATCACCCAGCACTCGGCTCACCCCTGCCCAAGGGGCACGCAGACCCAGACCACCGCAAAACGCGCCTCGCGGAACAGGCGTTGTTCTGACGAACAACACCGACCACCCGCCCACGGGACAGCCCTCCCGAGCACCGGACCTCCCGGCACGAACCACCCAGCACTCGGCCCCTGCCCAAGGAGCACGCAGACCCAGACAGACCACCGCAAAACGCGCCTCGCAGAACAGGCGTTGTTCTAGAACAGGCGTTGTTCTGACGAACAACACCGACCACCCGCCCACGGGACAGCCCTGCCCAGCACCGGACCTCCCGGCACGAACCACCCAGCACTCGGCCCCTGCCCAAGGAGCACGCAGACCCACACCGTGAAACGCGCCTCGCGGAACAGGTGTTGTTCTGATGGTTTTGCGCGACGCGACGACCGCCCGACCGGGCAGTCTGACCTGGTACAGGTCTGGGCCAGCGGCGACGGCCGGCTCGCGAGATGCGACCTGGGACACCAGATGCGACGTTCTGATGTCGCATCTGGTGTCCCAGGTCGCATCTCGCGAGCCGGCCAGTGAGCAGTCAGCCTTGGCCGAGGGTGGGGTCGTCGCGCAGGGTGACGACGACTGGGGCGCCGGTCGGTGGGGTGGGGGTGAGCAGGGCGATGAGGGTGCCGTCGTCCTGGACGGTCTCGACGACGACAGCCCAGACCAGCACCGTGCCGTCACCGGCGACGACACGGACCGCAGCGATCTGGTCGGGTGAGATTCCCTCAGCGAGGTCGGCGAGCTGCCAGGCGCCGGTGGTCCCAGCGTCGACGCTCAGGGTCTTGGTCACCAGGACCTTGCCTGTGGTCCCGACGACCTCGACCGTACCGTGGCCTGCGGGGCCGTCGTCAGCGGTGGCGGTCCCCACGGCACCGACGACGAGCGTCGCTGTCAGACCGGGGGGGATGGCAACAGTCCCGGTGCCACCGGTGGTCGCCGCGGCCAGGGCCCTGTCGGTGCGGGGCACCGGGTCGAGCGCACCGGGCTGGCCGACCCGCGAGAACGCCGCCGAGGCGACGACCGGCACATCAGCGTCGACGACGGCTGTGTAACGCCCGGCTGGCAGCCCTGTGAGCGGGACGTCGAGCACCGTCCCGGCGGAGAGCTCGACCGACGCAGCCCCGGGCAGGTCCACCGGACCTGTGCCGCCGAACAAGGCGACACGGGCGGTCGTACCAGTGTCGCCGGGGGCGAGCAGACGCAACGTCGCGGCGGCGTCGGGTCCGTCGACGAGCAGGCCTGGGACCATCTGGCGGGTCGCTGGGGGTGCGCCTGGGACGACGAGGTCAGCCCCCGCGGGTGTGATACCGGTGATCGCCGAGTCCTGGACCCAGGCTGCGACCTGGCCGCCCGAGGCGACGACATGGGTGACCAGCGCCTGCTGGAGCCCGGCGGGCGCACCAAGGTTGACCACCTGCGTCGAACGCGGGGCGAGCAGGACCTGGTCGAACGTCATGTCGACCGGACCGCCGCCAGCCCAGGCGGTCCACGTCACACGGGCCGGGGTCGTCCCAGGGTTGACCAGGACGAGGTGCGCTGTGGCACCGTCGTCGGTCGCCCCACCGACGAGCCAGTGTTCGACAGCCGGCACCTGGCACGACGCTCCGAGCAGACCACGCAGGTCACCGGCGGTGACGGTGACGACCGTCGCCGCCGCAGCCAACCAGGTCGCGTCCGTCGTCGGGCCCTGCGGTGTCACACGGACGACACCAGGGCCGTTGAGGGAGACCAGGGCCGCAGCCGCTGACAGCACCGGGTCGAACGCAGGCTCAGGTTCGACGGTGGGCTCAGGTGTCGCGGGCGTCGCAGGACCGGGGTGGCCCGCCGGGGGGCGAGCAGGTCCGCGGCCCGGGTCAGGCTCAGGCGTGTCAGACGGGTCAGGCTCCGGTTCGACTGGGTCGTCAGGGTCAGGGTCGGGAGTTGGGTCTGCGCCCGGGTCCGGGTCGGGGGCAGGTTCGAGCGCAGGTTCGATGGTCTGCGGGTGTGTGGGCCCGAGCACGGACACCAGCGTCGTGCCGTCCAGGCGCAGCACGTCCATCGCACCAGCCTCGCCGCTGGCGACCGCTGCCATCCTCGTCACAGGGGCGACGGGGACCGGGGAGAACGCTGCGTCGCCGCCTCCCCCGACAGCCGCGGGCAGCTGGGGCGCACCAGGGCAGGTGAGCATGGTCGCCGCAGGTGCGACGGTGACCGCCGGGACCGGCCGGGCGCCTCCCGCCGGGGGCAGGAACAACCCGGTGACGACAACCGCTGCGAGCGCGACGACGAGCGCGACCCCTGTGCTGGTCCGTGCTGCGGTCGACCGTGTCCGGGCTGCACGTGCGGCCAACCGCAAAGACGACCGACGTGTCGGGTC
>WRCL01000403.1 GCA_009783975.1 Micrococcales bacterium | reverse complement strand
GCGACACGCCGGGCGTCGACCGACAGCACGAGCACCTGCGAGCCGAACCGGTGGGCGACCTGGGCGATGAGGTCCGGGTCGGCCACAGCGGCGGTGTTGACCCCGACCTTGTCGGCCCCGGCACGCAGCAGACGGTCCACGTCGTCGACCGACCGCACCCCGCCGCCGACGGTGAGGGGGACGAACACCTCGTCGGCGGTGCGCTCGACGACCTCGACCATCGTCGCGCGGCCCTGCACCGAGGCTGACACGTCGAGGAAGGTGATCTCGTCAGCGCCTTCGGCGCCGTAGCGGCGGGCGAGCTCGACGGGGTCACCTGCGTCACGCAGCCCGGCGAAGTTCACCCCTTTGACCACACGACCAGCATCGACGTCCAGGCAGGCGATGACCCGCAGTGCCACGCTCATGGTCCTCCTTCGGGGGTTCGGGTGGACAAGATGTCCACGACGAGCACAAACGTCTTGCCTTTGTACTCCATCGAGTGGCTGATCCACAGCACCTCGGTGGGCGGCACGACGACCATGACCTGGCTGCCGACAGGCTGGTCGACGAACCACTCTGACAGCACCGACGGCAACAGCTCCAACGGCTGGCTCTCGGCCTGGCCACGTTCCCACGAGGAGTCGACCGCGTCGCCGTTCCAGGTGAACATCGCGTACTGGAACGTCATGGTGTCCTGGCTGGTGACCTGCTCCCCGCTGCCGTGCAGCAGCGGCTGGGTCACCACGTTCTCCGGTGGCTCGTCAGAGATCGGGTTGATCGACGGGACCCCTCTGGGGCCCAGCGTCACCGTCGGCAGCTCGACATCGGCGCGCGGCGGCACCGACACGCCGTTGGCCCGCAGCGGGAGCACGTCGATGACCGTCACTGTGGGGAACCGGTGCTCGCCTGAGCGCGGCGCCGGGGCGACCTGGAGCAGCCGGGCACCAGCACGCTGCCCGCGCAAGGTGTGGAACAGGTCGTCGCCGAGCGTCTCACGGGACAGCTCACGGGTCACCGGCCGAGGACCGCACGACGGGGCTTGGCCGGCCCGGGTGACCATGACGCAACCAGGACCAGCGTCGTAGGTCTGGAGCACGACCGAGGCGTCCCTGGCGTCTTCTTGGTAGAAGTCGAGCAGCACAGGCTGGTCGTCGACGAGCAGGGGTCCGGTGCCTTCCCAGATCGTGCGGCGGTAGGTCCCAGAGACCGACAGCGGCGCGACATAGGTGACGATCGGTTTGGTCCCTGGTTCCCCCCCGACCTCCACCGACACCAGCCCGGCGTTGGAGTCACACCCAGGCACCGTGGCCAGCGTGAGCACCAGCCCAAGCCCAGCCGCCCACCAGCGACGCGACACACCCATGCCTGTCACCCTAGCCTCCCGCCAGACCTCCGGGGTATCACATGGACCCAATCAGCCGGTCGACACGTTCGTCGACCGCGCGGAACGGGTCTTTGCACAGCACGGTGCGCTGTGCCTGGTCGTTGAGCTTCAGGTGCACCCAGTCCACGGTGTAGTCACGGCGGGCCTCCTGGGCTGCGCGGACGAAGTCGCCGCGCAGCTTGGCGCGGGTCGTCTGCGGCGGGGTCGTCGTCGCCTCGACCACCTCCAGGTCGGTGGTCACACGTTCGACCAGGCCACGTTCGGCCATGAGGTTCGCCAGGCCTTCGGTACGGGAGATGTCGTGGTAGGCCAGGTCCAGCCGCAGCACCCGCGGGTCACTGAGCGGCAGGTCGTGCTTGTCGCAGTACCGCTGGACGAGGCGGTGCTTGATCACCCAGTCGATCTGGCGGTCCACAGCGGACAGGTCGCCGGTGCGCACCGCGTCCAACGTGCGTTCCCACAGGTCCAGCACGGCGGTGACCTGCGGACCCAGGTCCGTCTCACGTGCGGCGAAGTCCTGGGCGCGTGCGAGGTACTCGGTCTGCAGGTCCAGCGCCGAGCTCGTCGTGCCGTTGGCCAGACGCACTGGTTGGCGCCCGGTGAGGTCCTGGCTGATCTCGCGGATCGCCCGGATCGGGTTCTCCAGCGTCAGGTCCCTCGTGGCCAGGCCCGCCTCGACGACGCGCAGCACCAGGTCGGTCGACCCGACCTTGAGCATCGTCGTCGGTTCGGCCATGGACGAGTCGCCGACGATGACGTGCAGGCGCCGGAACTGCTCAGGGTCGGCGTGCGGTTCGTCACGGGTGTTGATGATCGGCCGTGACCGGGTGGTCGCGCTGGAGACGGCCTCCCAGATGTGCTCAGCGCGCTGGGACAAGGCGAACGACGCACCGTGGGGGGTGACGTTGACCTTGCCGGCCCCGGTGATCAGCTGGCGGGTGATGAGGAACGGGACGAGGACGTCAGCGACCTTGGCGAAGTCGCCGGTGCGCCCGATGAGGTAGTTCTCGTGGCAGCCGTAGGAGTTGCCGGCCGAGTCGGTGTTGTTCTTGAACAGGTGGATCGTGCCGGGCAGGCCTTCGGCCTCCAGGCGTTGCTGGCCGTCGGCGACGAGCCCTTCGAGGATCCGCTCACCGGCGCGGTCGTGGACGACGAGCTGGTGCCAGTCGTCGCACTCGGCTGTCGCGTACTCCGGGTGCGACCCGACGTCCAGGTACAGCCGCGACCCGTTGCGCAAGAACACGTTCGACGACCGCCCCCACGCGACGACCTTGCGGAACAGGTACCGGGCGACCTCGTCAGCG
>WRCL01000402.1 GCA_009783975.1 Micrococcales bacterium | reverse complement strand
GTTCTCGTTCTTCGCCCACCCGCCGATGAGCAGGCCGAACCCGATCATCATCGCCAGCGCGACGGCGACGAAGACGGTGAAGGTGAACCAGTCGCCGCGCATGTCGAACCCGAAGACGGTCAGCCCGACGACGATCATCACCGCCAGCGAGATGACCCCGAGCACCAAGAACTGCAGTGCCGTGCCGGTGAGCAGCTTCGTGGCCTGGAACGGGGTGGCGCGGATCCTCCGCAACGCCCCGGCCTTCTTCTGGGCCGGCAAGGTGTTCGCCAGGCCGAACAGGCCCAGGGACAAGATCGTGAAGGCGAGCATCCCCGAGAACGTGTAGTCGAACTGGGTGAGGCCTGCTTTGGTGGTGGGTTCTTGTGCGACGGTGAGCGGGTCGACGAAGCCGGTGGTCTCCCGGTTGATCTGGTCGAGCACCGCGCGCATGACCGCTGCGACGGTCTGGCCGGCCTGAGGGCTGGACTCGGAGTAGAACACCGTCATCTGGCCTGCCGGGGCGGTGATGTCACCGACCTGCGCGACCTCGCCGAACCCTGGGGGCAGCTCGATGACCGAGTCGAGCTGGCCGCGGCTCATCTGCTCTTTTGCGTCGTCGACCGAGTCGACGTCGACGACGGTGAGCAGGTCTTCGGCCTCAGCGGTCTCGATGAGCTGCTGGGCGAAGGCGGTGCCCGAACGGTCGATGACCGCGACGCGGAAGTTCGTCGACGGGTCGCGGAAGATCGACCCGAACACGATGAGGAAGATCAGCGGCAGCGCGATCGTGAAGAACAGCGCCACCGGGTCGCGGAAGAACGCCCGGATCTGGGTTCTGGCGTATGTGACGATCGCCGTCATGTCAGTCCCTCAGCTCTTTGCCGGTGAGGTCGATGAAGACGTCCTCCAGGTCGGCGGAGACAACCGCGACCTCTTTGTGGAAACCACGGTCGAGCAGGTCTTGGACCATCTGCGCCGGGGAGTCCAGGGCGATGATGCGCCCGGCGTCCATGATGGCCAGCCGGTCGCACAGCATCTGCGCCTCGTCCATGTAGTGCGAAGTCAGCACGATGGTGATGCCTTGGCCCTGGATCTGGCGCACGAGGTCCCACAGGTGCCGGCGGGCCTGTGGGTCCAGGCCCGTGGTCGGTTCGTCCAAGAACAGCACCCGCGGGGTGTTGATGAGGGCCGTGGCGATGGAGAACCGTTGCCGCTGCCCGCCGGAGAGCTTCTCAGGGTAAGACTTCGCCTTGTCGACCAGGTCGACCGCTGCCAGCAGCTCCATCGGGTCGGCCTTTGCACCGTAGAACGCGGCGAACATGCGGATCTGCTCGACCAAGGTGATCTTCTCGAAGAACGCCGACGACTGCAGCTGGATACCGATGACCGCCCGGACCTGCTGCGGGTGCCGCGCCACGTCGATCCCGTCGACCATCACCGTCCCGGCGTCGATCGGGCGCATCGCCTCGATCATCTCCAACGTGGTCGTCTTGCCCGCCCCGTTGGGCCCGAGGATCCCGAAGATCTCCCCTTCGCGCACCGTGAGGTCGATCTGGTCGACGACGGCCACGCCGTCGTACGACTTGGTCAGCCCACGGGCGACGATGATGTCCTTGGCGTCCGGCACGTCCGGCGCTGGCACGCTCGGCATCGGGATCCTCCAGTCGTGTTGGTCCTCCGGCAGCGTACGGCCGAACCACTCCCACAGTGATGTTGGGCACTAGCCCAGGTGGGGCGGTCTACCCGGGGTCGCGGCGGCGCAGGTAACGCTCGAACTCTTGGGCGATGGCTTCGCCGGTGGCTTCGGGGAGCTCGACGGTGTCTTTGGCTTCTTCCAG
Source organism: Micrococcales bacterium (assembly GCA_009783975.1). Taxonomy (GTDB): domain Bacteria; phylum Actinomycetota; class Actinomycetes; order Actinomycetales; family Cellulomonadaceae; genus Cellulomonas. Next base: position 854 of record WRCL01000402.1, on the reverse strand, counting down.
GTGGCGGACGTACTCGCCGATCTCGGCGTCCTCGGAGGCGAGCTCGTCGACGCCGCGTTGCCAGGCGCGGGCGTCGTCGGGCAGGTCACCGGTGTCCAGGCAGTGGCCCAACAGCTTTTCGACACCGCCGAGCAGCGCCAGGGTCGCTTTGGGTGACGGGGGGTGGGCGACGTAGTGGGGGACCGCAGCCCACACCGCGACAGTCGCCAGCCCCCGGCGGCGGGCCTCGGAGGCGAGCACCCCGACGATGCCGACAGGGCCTTCGTAGGTGCTCGGCTCCAGGTCGAGCAGGGCGCGGACCTTGGCGTCCTCGCTGCTCATCGTCACCGGGATGGGACGGGTGTGTGGCACGTCGGCGAGCAGCGCGCCGATGGTCACCACCGTGTGGACCTGCTGTTCTACCGCCCGGTCGAGCAGGTCGGTGCAGAACCGGCGCCAACGCATCGACGGTTCGTGGCCTTGGGCCAGCACGACCTTGCGCCGCCCGACCTTGGCCACCGACAGCCTCGTCGTCGGCCAGACCAGCTCACGGTGCCCGTCGTCGTCGGCTTCGATGGTCGGCCTGTTCACCTGGAAGTCGTGGTACTCCTCAGGGTCCAGCGACGACAGGTGCTGTGTGGGCCACACGTCATGCAGGTGGTCCACCGCGTCGCTGGCGGCGCTACCAGCGTCGTTCCAGCCTTCGAAGGCCGCGAGCATGACGGTCTGGTCCCCGGGTAGTGCCCCAGGCTTCCGTGCACTCACCTACCCAGCGTACCTGCCACCTGCTGTTGGCTCGCGAGGTCGCCGGTGCCGGCGGCGCACTACCCTGGTCGCGTGCAACATAACGGCTGGGTCGTCGGGCGGGTCGTCGG
>WRCL01000401.1 GCA_009783975.1 Micrococcales bacterium | reverse complement strand
CTGGCCGACAAGCGCATCTTCCCCGCTGTGGACGTCAACGCCTCAGGTACCCGCCGCGAAGAGATCCTCATGTCGCACGACGAGCTGAAGATCATCTACAAGCTGCGCCGCGTCCTTGGAGCCCTCGACGCCCAGCAGGCCATCGAGCTGCTCATCGGCAAGCTCCGTGAGACCAAGTCCAACGTCGAGTTCCTCCTGCAGGTCCAAAAGACCACCCCCACCCCCCCAGGCCAGGTCGAAGAGAACATCGGCAAGACCGTCTGACGCTTCGTCTTCGCCAGATGCGACCTGGAACACCAGATGCGACGTCAGGACGTCGCATCTGGTGTTCCAGGTCGCATCTGGCGAACCGGCCCAGGGTCTGACCCAACGTTCACGGACCCAGCAGTGCGGCAGGGACCACTGCGACACTGTCTTTGCGGCGGTAGGCGTGCTGGCCTGTGGTGATGACGACGGCGTCGACCATGTCGTCGCCGACCTGCTCTTTGAGCCAGTGCAGGTGCGTGACGTCGTCGCTGTCGACGCTGGCGGATAGCTTGACTTCCATCGCCACGACAGTTCCGTCGCGCCGTTCGAGGACCATGTCGACCTCGCGTGCCCCCGAGGAGGTCCGCAGGTGCCGGACCACCGCCCCGGCTGCCTCGGCGTAGGTGTGGACCGACATGACGACCAGGTGTTCGAACAGCCGCCCGAGCAGTTGGCCTTCACGCAGCTGCAGACCAGTCTTGCCCTCGTGGCCGCGTAACAACCCTGCGGCGTCGACCCCGAGCAGGCTCGCCGCCAGCGCGGGGTCAGCCAGGTAGTGCTTGGGGGCCTGCCCCAGGCGGGCGATGCGGTTGCGGCTGGGCAGCCACGCCGCGACGGGGTCGAGCAACCACAGGCTCGTCAGCACGTCGCGGTAGACGCGGACCGAGTCTTTGGCTGGTTTGTTCGCCAGGCCAGGGGTGGCAGCCTCGGTGATGGTGGAGTAGCTGGCGGTCGTCGCGGTCGCTGCTGCGTACGCGGTGAGCCAGTTGCGCAAGACCTGGGGACGACGCACCCGGTGCCCCTGTTCGGCGAACTCACGCTGGACCACCGCGTCCAGGTACCCATCGAGCCGGGCGGTGCGGACCCGGCCCGGCTCCTGACGGATATCGGGGTAGCCCGACTCGACGATCATCTGCGTGTAGTCGGCCAGGCGCAGGTCGGTGCTCCCGGCGACGGTGGCCCCGCCAGCCAGCAGGTCCCGCAGGCTGACTGTGGCTGTGCCCGGGTGTCGTTCGGCGATCGACATGGGGCGCATCTGGAACGAGACCATCCGGCCTGCCCCTGAGTGCACCGGGACGTCATCGAGCAGGCCAGCGCTGCCAGCCAGGAGGAACCGGCCTTTGGCCGCTCCCTCGTCGACCGCCCGGCGGACGATGTCCCACGAGTCCGGGCGGCGCTGCCACTCGTCGACCAGCACCGGGCCAGGCAGGTGGTTGAGCATCTGGGGATCGGCGTCGAAGAGCTCGCGGTCGGCCCGGCGGTCGAACGAGACCACGCTGCGTGCCCGTCTCGAAGCCGTGGCAGTCTTGCCCACCCCCTTGGCTCCGTTGACCACCACCGCCGGCAGCAGGGGCTGCAGCTCGTCCAGCGTCAGGTCGAGGATACGGGCAGAATACCTGGTCACAGCCTCTACCCTACCATCACGCAGCACGATAGTCGTCCTCTGCGCAGGCTCATCGCCGCCCATCGCGCAGGGCGTCGCTGGAGCCCTGCGAAGGCCGCGGACCAGAGGCAAGGCCGTCTGACGCCTCGTCTCGAGATGCGACCTGGAACACCAGATGCGACGTCAGGACGTCGCATTTGGTGTTCCAGGTCGCATCTCGCAAGACGGCCCAGGGCCTGCTGGTCTCACAGCGCTGGGTCGGCGGCCCAGTCTTCCACGGTCAGGGTGTGGGCAGGCAGGTGCGTGAAGGCGGTGTCGTGGGTGACGAGGATGGAGTCGGTCGCGACTGCGTGAGCCGCGATCATCATGTCCAACGCAGACAGGGTGACCCCGTGGGCCGCAGACGACGCAGCCAGCTGCGCATACGTGACAGCGGCGTCGTCGTCCCAGGCCAGGACATGGACGCGGCGCAAGAACTCGTCGACGAGGCGGGCCAAGGCCGGTGGGTTGCCCTTGCGGGCCACCCCGTAGAGCAGCTCGGCCTTGGTGACGACCGAGACGGCCACGGCGTCTGCCGGGGTTGCGGCCAGCCGGGTGCGCACCTGCGGTGGGATGCCTTTGATGATGAAGCTGGCGGTGTTCGTGTCGAGCATGACCCGTCTCACAGGTCGCGCTCCGGGGCGGGAGAACGGTCACGGTCAGCCATGAAGTCGGCCGGGATCTCCGTAGCATCGGCCAGTGCGAAGAAAACGTCCCACGAGTCGGGCCGGGCCCGGAGCACGACGTCCCCGGTGGCGGCATCACGCCGGATGTCGACCTGGGTGCCGGGAAACCGGAACTCTTTGGGCAGCCGGACCGCCTGGCTGCGGCCAGTCATGAACAGCTTGGCAGTCGCCACCGCACCCTCCCGTTGATATGTATCATCAGTATGTACCATATCGTGAGCCCGTGTCAGCTGTACCAGCGCGCCAGTGGCCAGCGCCTGGTCTCCGACGGCTCTGGCGGTCCATGTGTCGCCGTTCAGGCCCGGTGTAGTCCCTCGGAGTACT
>WRCL01000400.1 GCA_009783975.1 Micrococcales bacterium | reverse complement strand
GTCTCGAACCAGTAGGGCTCAAAGGTGCGTTTGGCGAAGAGCAGCAGCAGGTCGTACGGGTTGTACACCGACTGGCCGGTCCAGCCGTAGCCGTTGTACCACTCGCGGAGCTGGTCGCGGTCCAGGCCGTCCAGCTCGGGCGCGAACACCTCGTCGAGGTCGGCTTCGGTGTAGCCGCAGATGGCCGAGTACGACGCGTCGAGCGTGATGTCGTTGAGGTGGTTGAGCTCAGAGAACAGGCTGACCTTGGTGAACTTTGACACGCCGGTGAGCATGACGAACTTCAGGTGGGCGTCTTGTCCTTTGAGGACCGAGTACAGGTTCCGCAGGCTGTCACGGATCTTCGTGGCCAGCTCAGGGTTGGTGATGTTGTCGATGATGGGTTTGTCGTACTCGTCGACGAGGACGACGACCCGTTGCCCGTGGACAGCCTCGGCGGTGCGGATCAACGTGATGAACGCGTCGACGACGTCCTCGTCCAAAGGACCGACACCGAGCCGGGTGGCGTTGTCTGACAGCAGACGGTGGATACGCCGGTCGAGCATCGCCAGGTCGGTGATGATCCCGTCGGCAAAACTCAACCGGACGACGGGGTAGACGGTGTCCCAGTCCCAGGTGTCGTAGCAGGCGAGCCCTTCGAACAAGGCTTTGTTCCCGGCGAACATCTCGGCCAGGGTGTCGAGGAACAGCGACTTGCCAAACCGGCGCGGACGGGACAGGAAGTACGGTTTGCCTTCGGCAACCAGCCGTTGGGCGTACCCGGTCTTGTCGACGTAATAGCAGTCGTCTTCGCGGATCTCGCGCAGCGTCTGGATCCCGATCGGCAACTTCTTGCGGACCATCGCCCCATCGTACCGGTCGAGCGTCGTCGCCCGACCCGGGGCCACGCCCTACGGGTGCACGTCCTACCTCAGGTGCAGGGTCTGCCACCAAGCGCCGGGCATGAGGGGGCAGCCGACGAGCACCACGGCGTCCGTGACAGTGTGCGCGACGACCAGGGGCATGACCTCGGCCTCGGGCCCTGGTCAGGCGACGCAGTCTTCGTCAGCGGAGCCGCCGATGACCTGCTGGGCGGCGCGTACGGCAGAGCAGGTGGCGAGGCCTCTCACGACGGCAGCCAGAGAGCACGCCGAGCCACACAGCCAGGCAGACGCGCGGAAGCGTCTGAGAAATGGGCGCGGGGAGTTTGGTGGTTGGATGATGAGTTCGATGGTTGGATGACGAGTACGATGATTTAATCGTCGAACTCGCCATCTCACCATCGAACTCATCATCCAACCATCGAACTCAGTTTGGGTGAGGGACCACGAAGAGGTGGGGCGACCATGTCAAGGTCCAGCGTCGCGAGGTCGAGCATGAACTCATCATAGGCAGCGGCTTGGTGCTGTCTGTCGCGCGGCGGGTACGGGTGAGGGCGCCGGCACGGCACAATGGCCCGGTGAGCCAGACACCGATGATCCCGCCCGACGACGACGAGGCCTGGGCAGCGGCGCTGCGTGCGGGCCTGGACGACTACGACCTCGCCGACGACGACCTGTCCCTGCTCGACGCAGACGACGAGGTGGTACCGCAGGCCGGGCCGTCGCCGGCGCACCCGGTGCTCGCGGTCATCGGACGGCCGAACGTCGGCAAGTCGACGCTGGTCAACCGGATCTTGGGCCGCCGCGAGGCGGTTGTCCAAGACACCCCGGGGGTGACGCGCGACCGCGTCGCATACCCGGCGGAGTGGTCGGGCCGGCAGTTCACCGTCGTGGACACCGGTGGCTGGGAGGTCGACGTCGCCGGGATCCACGCGCGGGTCGCCGAGCAGGCCGAAGTGGCCGTCGAGCTCGCCGACGGGGTCGTGCTCGTCGTCGACGCCACTGTGGGGACCACGGACACCGACGAGCAGGTGGTGCGGATGCTGCGCCGCTCGGGCCGGCCAGTTGTGCTCGCGGCGAACAAGGTCGACGGCCCCTCGCAGGAGTCTGACGCCCTGGCGCTGTGGAGCCTGGGGCTGGGCGAGCCGTACGCGGTGTCCGCGGTGCACGGGCGCGGGGTCGGTGACCTGCTCGACGCGGCGATGGCGGTGCTCCCGGATGTCTCGGCCCACGGTGACCTGCGGCCGGACGGTCCGCGGCGCGTGGCGTTGGTCGGACGGCCGAACGTCGGCAAGTCGTCGCTGCTCAACCGGTTGGCCGGGTCCGACCGGGTCGTGGTCCACGAGGTGCCCGGGACCACCCGCGACCCGGTTGACGAGCTCGTCATGCTCGGCGGCAAACCGTGGGTGCTCGTCGACACCGCCGGGATCCGCCGCCGCGTGCACATGACTGCCGGCGCGGACTACTACGCGTCGTTGCGCACCCAGGCCGCGATCGAGAAGGCCGAGGTGGCGGTGGTGCTCCTGGATGCGTCCGAGCCCCTGACGGTCCAGGACGTGCGGGTGATCACGCAGGTCACAGACGCAGGACGCGCCCTGGTGCTCGCCTACAACAAGTGGGACCTCACTGACGCCGACCGTCGTACCTACCTTGAGCGCGAGATCGAGCAAGACCTCGCCCAGGTGCGCTGGGCCCCGCGCGTCAACGTCTCGGCCCGCACCGGCTGGCACGCCGACCGCCTGGTGCCTGCGCTGGAACGGTCGTTGGCCTCGTGGGACACCCGCGTGCCCACCGGGCGGCTGAACGCGTTCTTGGGCCAGCTCGTCGCC
>WRCL01000399.1 GCA_009783975.1 Micrococcales bacterium | reverse complement strand
GGGCCTGGTGCTCATGACCTCCATCGCCTTCGCCGTGGGTGTGATCCGCCTGGGCCAACGCCAGTGCCTGGTCAACGAGCTGCCAGCCATCGAGGGCCTGGCCCGCGTGGACGTGGTCTGCGCTGACAAGACCGGCACCTTGACCGAGAACGCCATGCGCCTGGCCGAGGTCCGCGAGCTGGGCGACGACCTCGACGCTGCCGGGGACGGACAACCCGGGTCTGGCAACGGCCAGGTGGGTCTTGCCGACCTGGCCGCGCACGACACAACCGCTGCCAGTCTCGACGCCACCACCCCGGCCAACCTGGTGTGCCAAGCCCTCGCTGCCCTCGCTGCGGCCGACCCGAGGCCCAATGCCAGCCTCCAGGCCATTGGCGAGGCGTACCCGCACGACCCTGGCTGGCAGCCCGAGGCCGTCGCTGCGTTCTCCTCGGCGCGCAAGTGGAGCGGCACGAGCTTCGCCGGGCACGGCAGCTGGGTCTTGGGGGCTCCTGATGTCCTCCTGGCGCACGCCAGCAGCCAGGGCCCTGAGGCTGACGGCACGGCCCAGGCGCAGGCCGAGGCCGAACGTCTGGCAGAACAGGGACTACGGGTGTTGCTGCTGGGACGCTCAGACCTGCCGGTCGACGCTGGCGACGCGCCGGGGTTGCTCACCCCCGTGGCGCTGGTCGTGCTGGACCAGAAAGTACGTCCAGACGCCAAGGACACGTTGGACTTCTTCGCCACGCAGTCCGTCGCAGTCAAGGTGATCTCAGGGGACAACGCCGCTTCGGTGGGCGCCGTCGCCGCCTCGCTGGGCCTGGCAGGGTCGCAGGCCCCCGTGGACGCCCGGACCCTGCCCGACGACCCCGACAAGCTAGGCCACACCCTGGACGAGACCACAGTGTTCGGCCGGGTCACCCCGGACCAAAAACGTGCCATGGTCGGGGCGTTGCAGTCCGGCGGGCACACAGTGGCCATGACCGGCGACGGCGTCAACGACGTGCTGGCCCTCAAAGACGCCGACATCGGTGTGGCCATGGGCGCGGGAAGCCCAGCCGCGCGCGCCGTGGCACAGATCGTGCTGCTGGACAACAAGTTCGCGACTCTGCCGCACGTGGTCGCTGAGGGGCGGCGCGTCATCGGCAATATCGAGCGGGTCTCGACGTTGTTCTTGACCAAGACGGCCTACTCGGTGCTGCTGGCGCTCATGGTCGGGATCCCGGGCCTGGTGGGTTTCGACCCGTTGCCGTACCCGTTCTACCCCCGGCACATCACCATCACCGGGTGGTTCACCATCGGCCTGCCAGCGTTCGTGCTGTCCTTGGCGCCGAACAACGAACGCGCCCGGCCTGGTTTCGTCAGCCGTGTCGTGCGCACCGCCATCCCCGCTGGGGCCGTCATCGCTGTGGCCTGCCTGGTGTCGTACCTGCTGGCCCGCAGCGGCGGCGACGGCAGCGACACCGCGTCGGCCCAGGCGAGCACGTCGGCCCTGATCACCTTGACCATCATCGCCATGTGGGTGCTGGGGATCGTCGCCCGCCCCTACGCCCCGTGGAAGGTCGCCCTCGTCACCGTCATGAGCACCGCCTCGGCGGCGATGTTCATCACTCCCTTGACCCGTGAGCTGTTCCTGCTCGACCCGACGAACACCACCCACACCCTCACCGCGCTGGCCTGCGCCGCCGTCGGCGCCGCCCTCGTCGAAGCGGTCTGGATCGTCGCAGGCCGGATGACCCGCAAACGCTGAAGACAGTGGGGACGGTTCCTATGTCTTGCCTGGCCAGCGAGTGTTGTCGACCGAGGAGGTGCGCAAGGTCGCATCTCGCACACGGAGGGTGGACGGGCATCCCGCGAACCGTCCCCAGCCCACGTTGGTGTGCACCTCACGCCAGACGGCCCCCACCGGGTACGGCCGGACGCCTAGCGTCGACGGTATGACTGATCTACGTCCTGCTCCCCTGCCCCCTGTCGGTACTGGTTGGCGCACCCAGGCCCGGGTCTGGGCGTGGCGCCTGCGGTTCCCGGTCGCCGCTGCGCTCGTCGCCTTGGCGTTGCTCACTGCGGTGAGCACGTTACGCCCTGACCCGGCTGGGTCGGTGCGGGTGGTGGTCACCGCGCGCGACGTCAGCGCCGGGCACACACTCACCAGCGGTGACGTGCGCTACGCGACGGTGCCGTCCGGTGTGGCACCCACAGGGTCACGTACGTCGCTGGACGACGTCGTCGGACGCGCCGTTGCGATCGACCTGCCCGCCGGCGTCGCGCTGGCCGGCACCTTGCTTGGCACCCCGCACGGCCCCGCCGGGACGGTCGTGACAACTGTGCGCCTGGCCGAACCGCAGATGGCGGCGCTGCTGTCACCCGGTGACCGGGTTGACGTCCTCGCCGCCGCGGCCGACGGTGGCCCAGGCACCGTCGTCGCCCGCGGCGCCGTCGTGCTCCCCTCCCCCGCGCCGGACAGCACCGACACCGGGCTGTTCGGCGCGTGCGGCACCACGCAGAGCCCCACCGTGGTCCTGGCAGTGTCCCCCACCGAGATGCCCGCGCTGTCGGCGGCCGCCAGCGCCCTGCTCACCGCCTTCGTCGTCCCCTGAGCACGGGTCATGACCAGTGGGGCGGGACGTCGGTGAGGAGGTGGTCGGGGTCGTCGGGGGGTTCGGACCAGCCTTCGGCGGTCTCGTCGTGGGAGGGGACGGCGGTTGGGGGTGTGG
>WRCL01000398.1 GCA_009783975.1 Micrococcales bacterium | reverse complement strand
TGGGCTGTGGCCGACACCACCGTGCGCGGGCAAGACCGCGGGACCGACACCGTCTTGAGCGTCGTGGGCCTGGGACGGATCGCCGGGGAGACCACGTCGGTCGAAGGTGACGGCATCAACACCTCTGACCGGGTGTGGATGCTGCTGAACATCCTCGCTGCGCTCAACGTCTCGCTGTTCGTGTTCAACCTCATCCCGCTGCCGCCGCTGGACGGCGGCCATATGGCTGCAGCTGTGTGGGAAGGTGTGCGGCGCAAGGCCAGGCGTTTGCGCGGCGGTGACCCCGACGACACGACCCCGGCCGACAGCGCCCGTCTGGTGCCCGTCGGCTACGCGGTGTTCGTCCTGCTCGGCGTCATGGGTGCGGTGCTCATCCTCGCTGACCTCATCAACCCGGTGCAGATCGTCTGACCGGCTGGCTGCCGGCGGTCGCACGCGGTGCGAGAATGACCAGGTGCCAGCCACCGCCCTTGGGACACCGACCGTTCCGCTGACTCTTGCGCCGCGCCGCGCCAGCCGTGCCATCAAGGTCGGTTCGGTCACCGTCGGCGGCGGCGCGCCGGTGAGCGTGCAGTCCATGACGACGACCCCCACCGCTGACACCGACGCGACGCTCATGCAGATCGGCGAGCTCACCGCAGCCGGGTGCGACATCGTCCGGGTCGCTGTGCCCAGCGCCGACGACGCCGCAGCGCTGGCGACGATCGCCAGCTCCAGCTCGATCCCGGTCATCGCAGACATCCACTTCCAGCCCAGGTACGTGTTCGCCGCGATCGACGCCGGCTGTGCCGCGGTGCGGGTCAACCCCGGCAACATCCGCCAGTTCGACGACCAGGTCAAGCAGATCGCCGCCGCCGCCACCGACGCCGGGGTGTCGTTGCGCATCGGGGTGAACGCCGGGTCGTTGGACCCGCGGCTGCTGGCCAAGCACGGCAAGGCCACGCCCGAGGCCCTCGTCGAGTCAGCCGTGTGGGAAGCGTCGCTGTTCGAAGAGCACGACTTCCACGACTTCAAGATCTCGGTCAAGCACAACGACCCGGTCGTCATGGTGCGCGCCTACCAGCTGCTCGCCGAACGCGGCCACTGGCCGTTGCACCTGGGTGTGACCGAGGCAGGTCCGGCGTTCGCCGGCACCGTGAAGTCCGCGACCGCTTTCGGTGCCCTGCTCGCCCAGGGGATCGGCGACACCATCCGGGTGTCGCTGTCGGCCCCGCCAGTCGAAGAGGTCAAGGTCGGCACCGCGATCCTCCAGGCGCTCAACCTGCGCCCCCGTCGCCTGGAGATCGTCTCGTGCCCGTCGTGCGGGCGGGCCCAGGTCGATGTGTGCACACTGGCCGAACAGGTCACCGCAGCGTTGTCCGGGCTCACCGTCCCGTTGCGCGTCGCCGTCATGGGGTGCGTGGTCAACGGGCCAGGGGAGGCGCGCGAAGCGGACCTGGGTGTCGCCTCAGGCAACGGCAAAGGCCAGATCTTCGTCGCCGGTGAGGTCGTCGCGACAGTCCCAGAGGCCCAGATCGTCGCCACGCTCGTCGAGCAGGCCCAGCGGATCGCTGCGACCAGACCACCTGGACCCGCCGGCGCCCCGCAGGTCGTCCAGCTGTAGGCAGGCACTTTCGCCTGTTTGGCCCGGATCGAGGGGTTTCGTCGCGCTCGATGCCGTGACTTGGGGCAAACTAGCGGTATGACGGTGCTGGGCACGCGCCCGAGCCTGCGCCATGGTGCCCAGGTGCTCGGTGACCGTCACGTGCCCCAAGCCCTGCGCCTGTGCGCCGCCGACCCGGTCGCGTCGGTGCTCGCCTCTGCCCGGCTCGTGCCAGCCTCACGCTCAGGGCTCGCCCGGTCTGCCAGCGAGCTGTGGGGGTACGCCGAAGGTGGTTCGCTGCTCGCCGTGTGCGTCGTCAGCGCCAACCTCGTCCCAGTCGCCCCACACCTTGACGGCCCGGTCCGCACCCGCGCGATGGCAGCCCTGGCTGAGCTTGCCGTCCAGCGCCGCCGCGCCTACTCCTCGCTCGTGGGACCCACCGAGCTGGTCATGGCGTTGTGGGAGCAGATGAGCACCACCGGACGGATGGTCGCCCGCGACGTGCGCCCAGAACAACCGTCGATGGTCATCGACCGCCGCCCCCTGGTCGCCCCCGACCCTGCCGTGCGCCGCTCACGCCCCGACGAGCTCGACATCGTCTTACCAGCATGTGTGAACATGTTCACCGAGGAGGTCGGTTACTCACCCATGACCGCCGGGGGCACCGGGTACACCACCCGGGTGCGCACCCTCGTCGCCCAGGGCCGCTCGTTCGTCCGCGTCGAAGCCGACTACGGACGCGCCCGCGTCATCTTCAAAGCCGAGCTGGCTGCCTCCGGATTCGGCGTCAGCCAGGTCCAGGGCGTGTGGGTCGTGCCCGACCGCCGCGGCGCGGGCCTGTCCGAACCAGGTATGGCCGCCGTCGTCGAGTACGGCCGCGCGACCATCGACCCACTCATCTCTTTGTACGTCAACTCCTACAACACCCGCGCCATCGCCGCCTACGAAGCCGTAGGGTTCTGCCAGGTCGGCACCTACGCCACCGTCCAGCTCTGAGGACACGGGGACGGTTCCTATGTCTTGCCTGGTCAGCGCAGGAGGCGGGACATGCGGCGGTCGGCCAGGGGTTTGCCGCCGGTCTGGCAGGTGGGGCAGTACTGCAGGGACGAGTCGGCGAAGCAGACGTCGTGGACGGTGTCGCCGCAGGGGGTG
>WRCL01000397.1 GCA_009783975.1 Micrococcales bacterium | reverse complement strand
GTCGGCCCTGGTGAGTCGCTGTCAGAGCTGTTCTCCGAAGGAGCGCGGCTGCTGCTGCGCCAGCGCGCGGCACTACGGGGTATCGCAGCGTACGAGGCCGAGCACGGGCAGATCAGCGCGCAGGCTCTAGCCGCCGCCGACGCTGAGCTTGACGCTGCTGGCGTGGTCGACAACACACACGTAGGTGCGCTCTGACCGGCGGGCGCACCAGGTACATGGTCTACGACACTGGTGCTCTGATCGCTGCCGAGCGCGGCGTCGACTCCATGTGGGCACGGCACAAGCGGCTGGTAGAACGCGGAGGTGAGGCGATCGTCCCGGCAGCCGTGGTCACCGAGGCTTGGCGGGGAACACCAAGGCAGCACCGGCTGGGATGGTTCCTCGACGGCTGCACCATCATCGACGTCACCGAAGACGCAGCAAGAGCAGCAGGTGTGCTGCTGAGAACTGCTTCGCACGGAGCGGTCGACGCACTCGTCACGCAGGCAGCACTGCGGTATGGATGTCCATGCGTGACGAGCAACCGTGCTCATATCGAAGCGCTGGCCGGATCGGCCCAGCTCACCATCATCGACGTGTGACGAGGTCACGGTCCACGACGCGAACCCCGGTCGTCGAAGGGACGTGGCACGCTAGAGCAATGGCGGAGGTGAACCGGGCACGGGTCGACGCGTGGTGCTGGGCCGTGCGGCTGTTCCCCACACGTTCGGCGGCGGGCAAGGCGTGCCGGGCCGGGCACGTGCGGGTCAACGCAGAACGCGCCAAACCGGCCACGCTCGTCGTGCCTGGCGACGAGGTCGTCGTCCGCGGGGGGGTCCACGACCGGGTCGTCGTCGTCCAGCGCCTCATCGTCAAACGTGTCGGGGCGCCGGTCGCGGTCACCTGCTACCTCGACCGCACCCCTGCTCCCCCGCCCAAAGAGCAGGTCGTCGTCGTCGCCCAGCGCGACCGCGGGACCGGCCGCCCCACCAAACGAGAACGCCGCCTCACCGAACGTCTGCGCGGAAGGCAGAACACAACACCGTGACGACGCAGCAAGCATGTTGTTCGCGACGTCCTGCCTGTCACACGGGCGGTTCGATGGTCACTGGTGTGCCGTACCCGGAGTACACCGCCTGCACCACGACCCTGCCGGTGGCCATGTCTTTGCGGACCATGATCGTCGACTCGTAGCGGACCGGGCGCATCTGGGCGTCCACCCACAGGTCTGCTGTGATCGTGTCACCTTTCAAGACCGCCCCGTAGTGCACACTCATGGGCAGGTCGGTGCGCTTGGCCACGTCGTAGGTGATGACGTAGTGGTCGGTGGGCACACCGTCGACATCTTCGCTGGCGACCAGCTCGATGGCTGTGATGGAGACCCGTTGCACGGTGATGGTCGCCGCTGGGTTGATGTGGAGCTCGGAGAACGCGAGCAACCGTCGGGGCATCTCGTCCCAGACGCCACCATCAGGCTTCGCGTAGGCGGTGTCACCAACGACGACGATGAGAAACGCGCCGTCGGGGTCGATCTGCACCTCGCCGTACCTGTCGGTCCCGCTCATGTCGACCTCGAGGTGGGCGATGGTCGTCTCGCCACCAGAGACCATCTCTTGACGCACGACGACGTGCACCGTGGTGGTCCCGGCGACCGCTGCGGTGTACTGCTCGACCCACGCGTCGATGTCGCTGCGCGGCTCTGGGGTGCTGACCTGGGTCGTCGACTGCTCACCGGTGGGACTGGCCGACCCGTCGTCGGGCAGGCACCCGGTGGCCAGCACCAGCCACACCACCGCCACCCCGAGCGCCGGGCGGTACCTGTCCATGCGATCACCTGTCATAGGACTGGGCCAACCTCGCGGCTTCACGGCTGGTGAGACTGATGAACCGTGTGACGGTCCGTGCGACCACCTGCGGGTCGCCCTGGATCTCCAGGCACACCGGCAGCTCGGCGTAGCAGTACGCCACGGCGATCTGGTCGTCGACCGTCGCGGAGTACACCGGTCCGTCGGGACCGTCGTCGAACACCGGGACGTCGACGCCGTCGGCGAGCATGCCGTGGAACCGGTAGTGCTCGGCGACCGCCTCGGCGTCACGGAACCACTGCATGGACACATCGCTCGCCTGGTCGCTGGTCTCGCCTGACCAGCTGCAGTGCACCAGCCAGGTGCTCGTGGGGCCCCCTGGCGCGGCGTCGATGTCCTCCTCGCCGCAGTACGGTGGGACCACCTCAGGCCGGACCGGGAACGCACCACCAAGATCCACAGGATCGACATCGGGACAGCGTCCGGCAGCAAGGTCGTCCCAGCATGACCCGGCGGTGGTCTGCACGGTGTGCTCCGCCTGTGGGGCCCGGTGCGTCGCCTGCCAGACCCCGACGCCGGCGCCAAGGACGCCGAGGAACCCCAGGGCCAGCCCGACCGGGAGCCAGAACGTGTTCCACGGTGATGTCGCATGTGGGACGTCGCGGACCGGGGCCGACACCGTCGTCGCAGGGACACTGACCCAGTCGGTTGGCGCCGCCAGGCGTAGCCGGTCCAGGTGCTGTGCCGCCTCGAGCAGCGCCATGCGCCGCTGCGGGTCAGGTGAGCACAAGCTGCGGACCACCGTGCCCAGCGCGGCTCCGGCCGGCCCGCCCAGAAGCCCGGGAGGCAGCAGGTCTGGGCCGTGCTGCAGACCGGGGGCGTTGCCGGTGAACACCCACACGAGCAGGCACCCGAGGTACCACGCGTCGGTGTAGCGCCCGACGGCTTGGTGACCAGCGAGCATCTCCGGGGGCAGGGAGAACCC
>WRCL01000396.1 GCA_009783975.1 Micrococcales bacterium | reverse complement strand
GGTGACCATCGTCGCGTTCGTCGCCGGCGGGTCGGCGACGACCTGCGACAGGCGCCACGTGCCAGCGGCGGTGCCGATGAGGACGAACCCGACGAGCATCGCCAGCCCCCCGGCGGTGGTGACGACGATCGCCTCCATCGCGGCGCGCCGGGACGTCTTGCGGTCCGAGTAGTGGCCGATGAGCAGGTACGACGTCACCGTCGTCAGCTCCCAGAACACGAACAACGCGATGAGGTCGTCGGCGGTGACCAACCCGGCCATCGACCCGGAGAACGCGACGAACACCCCGGCGAACCGGCCCATGCCCGAGGCGCCCTTGGAGAAGTACGACGCGCAGTACACCAGGACCAGCGCCCCGACGCCCCCGACGACCAGCGACATCACCCACGACAACGTGTCGAGCCGGAACGCCAGCGCCAGGTCCAGGTCAGCGATCCACGTCACCGACTGTTCAGGCGCTGCCCCACCGACGACCCGTGAGGTCTGTGCCGCGGCCCACACCGCGACCGCTGCGGGGGCCAGCGCGAGCACGTAGAACGCCTTGCGTCCCATCCGCCCGACGAGCGCAGGCGCAGCCAACCCTGCCACCATGTGCGCGACGAGCAGCACGAGCAACGGTCCAGCTCCGTTCTCGGTAGGCGGCACGGGTCGGGGCAGCCCAGCACTGGGCCAGCAGGACGACTGAGCCTACCAAGGACGCGGTGGACCACTGGCGGCGACCACCACGGCCACGACACCCCCGCGTCACCAGGGCAGGTCAGCGACGGGTCGACCACCACACGGCACCGGTGGCGAGCAGCGACACGCCGACAGGGATGAGGAAGACGAGACCGAGCAGCGCCGGGCCCTCGTCGTAGACGTACACGGTCGCCCCGATGAGCTCGGTGCGCAGGCTCGCTGTGAGCAGCACACCGACGACGGTCGCGACCACACCGGCGACGCCCACCCACAGCCCGGGGCGGGTCGCCCGCTGGCGTCCGGCGGGTAGCTGGGGGGCGGCACGGGGTGTGGTGGGTCCGGCGTCCGCGCCGGTCGGCGCGAACAGCGCGATACCAGCCACCGGTGTCGGCGGTGGCAGCTCCAGCCCCGCGACCCACTCGGGGGTCTGGGGCCGGCTGGCCTGGCGTTCGGCGTCCCACCACGACACACCGACGGCGACGCTGGCCAGCCCCGCCCACAGCAGCACGATCCCGCCGAGGAACCACACCGTCACAGTGGTGCCCTGGGTGACGAACGTGCAGCACCGCAGCAACCCGTCCTCTGGGCTCGTGATGTGCGTGCCAGGGAAGTCCCCGGCGCTGCCGACGACATTGGTCACAACAGCCACGACGGTACCGATCGCGACCAGGACGGCACCGACGAACACCACCCACGCCGGGTGCTTGGCCGGACCCGTGAGCCATGTGCGCAGCGTCCGCACGACGCTGGCGAACACCTGCGCCGACGCCGCGGCGACCCGGCCCACCCAGCCCACCGGTCCGCCGCCACCGGCTGGGCTGTGGTCGCTCACCCGTTCGGCGTCGCTCACCGGTCCGGCCGTGTGCTCACTGACCCGTTCGGCACCGCCGGGCAGTCCCACAGCGCGCTCGGCCTTGACACCGCTGCGGTGGCGGGTGACCCACCAGAACCCTCCGGCGAGCAACGTCCCAGGTGCTGCGAGCAGCAGCACACCGCCGACAAGCTTGACCAACGAGATGAGCGGGGCGACCTCTTCGGGGGCACCCCAAGGGGTCTCGTCCCAGTCTTGGCCCCCCGAGGCGAACACGAGCATGAACCCCACAGCGACGAACCCCAGGCCAGCGAACGTCGTCCAGCGTGGCGCCCACGTCGAGGTCGACGGTCCCACGCCGGCCAGCCACCGCGTCTGCCCGTGCGAGCGGGTGGTGTGACGGTGCTCGTCGACCCACCACACAACCCCGACGACGACGACAGCAGCCGCCGAGGCGACGACCGCTGTGACAGCTGCCCGCCGGGCTGACAGCAGCAGCAACCACAACCAGTAGCCTTCCCCGGCGGCCAGGGCCCGCAGCAACGGCACCGCGCACACCACGAGGACCACACTGGCGACGACGACGAGCGCCCTGGGTCGTTGCACTGTCGACGCGGTCGCCATGACCCCACGATGATTGGTCCGACCTGCCACCGTCAAGGGTGACACCGCGTCGAGGCACACCGGTGACGGTCAGATCTTTGCCAGGGCCTTCCTGATGCGCTGGGGCGAGACCGGGGCGGGGGTGCCCAGCTGCTGGGCGAACAACGACACACGCAGCTCTTCGAGCTGCCAGCACACAGCGTCGACGGCGGCGCTGCGGGCCGGGTCGTCGGCGACGGCACGAGCGACAGCGGCGACCTCGTCGGCGACCTCGCGCACCTGCGCTGCGAGCACCTGGTCACGGTGGACGTCGGTGGCGGCACGGTCGAGCCGGTGCGCCGCTGCGCGCAGGTAACGCACAAGACCAGGCAGCCGGGCGGCACCGGTGCGTGAGACAAACCCGTCGTGGACGAGGCGGCGCTGGCCGTCACGGATGTCTGCTGCGGTGGCGACCAGGGCCAGGCTCGTCACCGCGCGCAACGCTGCGTCAAGCTCGCACCACGCGGTGAGCACATCGACGACGGTGCCGACAACTGTGTGGACCTCGTCCTCCAGGCGCTGGCGCACACCTGCCCGCACGGCCGCGTACGCCTCGGCGTCGCGCACGCCGCTCACCTCGTGGCGAACCAGCGACGCGACCGCGGCGAGCTGGACGTCGACGACGAGCGCCTGCGTGCTGGGGTACGGCGACGCGGCGAGGACCAGCGCTTGGGTGCCGGTCCAGCGG
>WRCL01000395.1 GCA_009783975.1 Micrococcales bacterium | reverse complement strand
TCGGGGTCGTCGTGGAAGGTCGTGGCCTTGACGATCGCGGCGGCACGTGCGGCCGGGTCACCGGACTTGAAGATCCCCGAGCCGACGAACACACCTTCGGCACCGAGCTGCATCATCATCGCCGCGTCCGCGGGGGTCGCGATGCCCCCGGCGGTGAACACCACCACTGGCAGCCGCCCGGCCTTGGCGACCTCGGCGACAAGGTCGTAGGGGGCTTGGAGGTCTTTGGCCGCCAGGTACAGCTCGTCAGGCGGCAACGAGGCCAGGCAGCGGATCTCGTCGCGGATCGTGCGCATGTGCGTCGTGGCGTTGGACACGTCACCGGTGCCGGCCTCACCTTTGGAGCGGATCATCGCCGCACCTTCGGTGATCCGCCGCAGCGCCTCGCCAAGGTTGGTCGCCCCGCACACGAACGGCACGGTGAACCCCCACTTGTCGATGTGGTGGGAGTAGTCGGCGGGGGTGAGCACCTCGGACTCGTCGATGTAGTCCACACCCAGCGACTGCAGCACCTGGGCTTCGACGAAGTGCCCGATCCGGGCTTTGGCCATGACGGGGATCGACACGGCGGCGATGATCTGGTCGATGAGGTCCGGGTCGCTCATCCGGGCCACACCGCCCTGGGCGCGGATGTCGGCCGGGACCCGTTCGAGGGCCATGACAGCCACAGCCCCGGCGTCTTCGGCGGTCTTCGCCTGGTCAGCGGTGACGACGTCCATGATGACGCCGCCTTTGAGCATCTCGGCCATCCCACGTTTGACACGGGCGGTGCCAACGGCGGGCTGCGGTTTGTCAGTGCTCACAGCAGTTCCTCACAACTCACGTGCACAACAGGGGGTCGGGCAGACATCGTACCGACACTGGCTCAGCTGCCGCGTTGCTCGCTCAGCGTCGCAGGCATCGAGTCGTCCAGCTCGAGGGTCTTGGGTTCGGCGGCGTGCCCGGCAAGGTGGAAGGTGCGCACCATCCACCCGCGGCGCACACGCAGGGCCTGGGCGACGGCCTCGTTGTGGATCCGCCGGGCCAGCTGGACCCGGTACCAGGCGGCGGCGAGCTGGTCGAGCAGCTCGGCGCCCAACGGGTCAGCACGCAGCCGTTCGACCTCCAGGTCGTCCGACAACAGCTCGGTGAGCGCTGCGGTGAGCTCGCTCTCGGCTGGGCCGGGGGCTGGTTGCACAGCCGAAGCGGCGTCACCGAGCACCGCCCGGGCGTCTGGGGCGGTCGTCGACGCGGTCGTCGAGACCGCCAGGGCCTGCCACGCGGACTCGCCGAGCACCACCGAGCTGACAGGGTCCAGCAGCCCGGAGGTCGCGAGCTCAGCTGCGACCGACCCGCGCCGGACGAGCTGGGCGGCGACGACAGCCCGTGCGGAGACGACCTTGCGGTGCAGGCGGTCCAGACGTGAGGCACGTAACCACACTGCCCACAGCACGAGCAGCGAGACGATGATGAGCACAGCGATGATCTCAAGGGGTCTCATCGGGCCTCTCCCCTGTCGCGGCGCAGCAGGCGCAGCACCGACGGGTCTTCGCCCACAGGTGCGTCACGGCCGGCGACGGCCATCTCGTACACGGCGAGCAGCTGTGTGGCCACAGTGCTCCAGTCGTAGCGGCGCACGACCTGGGCGGCCCGGGCACGGGCGGCCTCGGCGACGCCTGGTTCGGTGAGCACCTTGACCAAGGTTGCCGCGAGGTCGACCGGGTCGCCGTTGCGGAACAGCACCCCGGCAGTGCCATCGTCGAGCACCCGGCGGAACGCCCCGAGGTCGGAGGCGACGACGCACGTGTCGGTCGCCATCGCTTCGACCAGGACGATCCCAAAGCTCTCCCCGCCGGTCTGCGGGGCGCAGTACACGTCGGCCGACGCGAGCAGACGGGCTTTGGCCTCGTCGCTCACGGCACCGAGCAGCTCGACCGCGGCGGCCACCTGCGGACCAGCCTCGGCAACCTGGTCAGCGCCGGTGTCCCCGCTGCCGGCGACGAGCACCCGGATCCCAGGGATCGTGAGCTGGACGATCGCGACCGCCGCGAGGAGCACCCCCAGACCTTTGCGTGGTTCGTCCAGGCGGCCCAAGAACGCGACGGTCGGGCGGCCGGGGGTCCCGGTCCACGCGGGGTCGGGCACGGCGGCGGCGAACCGGTCGACGTACACCCCGTTGGCGATGACGACCGCGTCGCCGCCGAGGTGGTCCACGAGTGTGCGCCGGGCGTCCTCGGAGACGGCGACCCGCGCAGTGATCTTCTCCAACGACTGGCGCACGAACGGGTAGGCGATCTGCAGCGACCGCGAGCGCACCAACGAGGAGTGGAACGTCGCGACGACCGGCCCCTCGGCGATCCACAGCGCGAGCATCGCCAGGCTCGGCACAGCCGGTTCGTGCAGGTGCAGCACGTCGAACTGCCCGCCGGCCAGCCACTTGCGCACCCGGGCGGCGGTGACCGGCCCGAAAGCCAGGCGGGCCACAGACCCGTTGTAGTGCACTGCCAGGGCCTTGCCCGCTGGGACGACGTAGTCCGGTACCGCGGTGCCGTCGCCGGCAGGGGCGAGGACCGAGACCTCGTGCCCGTCGGCCATGAGGGCCTCGGCCAGGTCCCGGGCGTGGAACTGCACCCCGCCGGGGTGGTCGAAGGAGTACGGGCACACCACACCGACCCGCAGCAGGCGGTCTGCGGTCACGGCTCACCTTCCGTCACGTCGGTCGTACCGGCGTTCCTGGCCTGGGCGTCGCGGACAGGGTCGAGGTCGTCGACGAACACCCGCTGGAGCATGTGCCAGTCCTGCGGTGCCGCGGCGATGGTCCGCCCGAGCTCGTCAGCCCAGGCCTGGGTGAGCG
>WRCL01000394.1 GCA_009783975.1 Micrococcales bacterium | reverse complement strand
CAGCTGGTCACGGCGCCGTGCCTGGGCCTCGGTCTTCGTCTCGGTCGCCCGAACCACCAGCGCGAGGCCTTTGCGCTTGGCGGTGACGAACGTGCGCAGCTCGGCGAGGTCGTCAGGCTCGGCGCTGGTCATCCCCAACCGGGCCAGCAGCTGGCAGGCCAGGGTCTTGACCTTGCCTGAGCGGTCGGTGGCAAGCGACTGCAAGAACGGCACGTCCTGCGCGTCCAGCCCCACCAGACCCACGACCTGCAGCAGCTCGAGCCGTACGGCGGCCTGCTCAGTGCCGAAATGCTCGGCGAGCAGGGCACGGGCAGCATCAGGGTCGGTCGTCCGCAGCTCGCGCAGGCCCCGGCGACGGCCCGACGGCGACAGGTAGCGCCACTGCTCCGGGTCGACCGTCTGCGGGCGTGGGGCTGCCTGCGCGGCCCAGTCCTGCCAGGGGGCGTACACCGCGGGGACGTCGGCGGCCGGGTCGGGGAACCAGTCCAACGGGTGCATCGTCCACCCGCGCCTGGCTAGCAGGTCCAGCACACGCGCCGGTGAGCTCTCCGACCGCAGCACCCGGCGCACCACCGGACGCAACCGGGCAGGGACCACCGGGTTCGCCAGCTGCGGCAGCACCGGGCGGACGGTGTGCGTGCCCAACGCCGGGCGCAGCCCCACCTCGAACGCCTGGCTGGCGATGGCGAGCAGACGCCGCTCGTCAGTGTCGCCGTCCCCGGTCAGCAGCGTCGCCCACGCGTCTGGGGCGACCTGCACCCCGGGACCACCGGCGATCCAGCAGTCCCGCAACAGTGCGTACGTCTCGTCCAGGTGCGTCATGGGCTGGCACCTCCTGCGCAGGCAGGGCGGTCGCGCCACGTGCGTGGTGGCCTGACCTGCGTCCCTGGAGCCGCGGCGATCCACCAGTCGCGCGGCATCGTGTGTGTCTCGTCCCGGTGGGTCATGCGCTGGCACCTCCTGCGCAGCCGGGCGTCGCGCCACCTGCGTGGACCCCCGAGCCGTCGCCTGAGGGCGGCACCGGGTCCGATGATCCCGGGGGCGGTGGGTGATGGCAACCGTCGCACCGACCCGGGTCTGTTCTGGCCGCGGTGTCGAGCTCATCTTGCTCATCGTCGCGCTCGTCGTGGCGATCACCGGGTACACGCTCGTGGGGATCGGCGTGGGCGGGGCGGCCCCGACGAACGTCGTGGACAGGACGGGGCGTCATGACAGGGCCACCCGTCCGAGCGGCGTCTGCGCGGCGAGCAAGGTGAGGCGGAACCCGTCCCACAGGCCGACCGTTGCGGCGAGCTCCAGGCCTTGGAGCACCGGTTCGAGCCGGCCCGCCAAGGGCAGGCCCGCGCCGCCGTCGTCGGCGCGCCACCACAACCGGCCGTCGTCGGCGCGCACCACCCTGCCCGCCGGGAGCAGCACCGGGTGCTCCAGCTGCCACGGGACTGCCGCCCACGCGTCCGCACACTGCGCCAACGGGTCGAGGTCTGGTGCAGGTGCAGGCCACTGGTGGGCTGCCGGGGCGTCGGCCCGCGCCGAGATCACCGCCCGCAGCGGTGCCGCCGACGGGTAGAACCTCACCGTCGCGTCGATCTGGGCGCCGTCGGTGAACACCTGCTCACGGCGCCCGGCCGACGCAGGGAAGAAGTCGAGCAGCAACGCGAACCGCTGCGGGGCGTCAGCCCCAAGGTTGAGCAACCACGTCGCATGGCTGACCAAACCGTCACGACGCGTCGTGATCTGCTCGCCGACCACTTCCCACGCCGCAGTGACCTGCACAGCGTCTGGGTCGGCGAGCACCTGGTCGCGCTGCTCGCTGGCCCCCACGTCCCGGGCGGCCTGCGGGTCGTCAGGGTTGGTGCGCCACGCCGAGGTGAGCAGGACGATCTTGCCCAGCTCACGCACCGCGAGGTCAGGGCGCTCCTCGGTCGGCACGGCCAGAAGGCGCGAGGGCATCTCGTCCAGCCGGGACGCGAGGTTCGCGGCCTTCGCGTCGACCAGCCGCGCCGCGATCTTGCGGCACCGGTCCAACGCGTTGTCGGCGAACGCCGCCAACCCCAGGCGGACCTGGTCGACGATCCACCGGTCCAGCTCGTCGAGCCCGTCAGTGATCGACGCCCGTGTCGCTGCGGCGCGCCGCGCGGACGCCGCCGCCTTTTTCGCCTCGGCCTCAGGGTCGGGCGGGGCAGCGGGTTCCGGCGTCCCAGCCTCGCTGATCGACTTGCCGTCGGACCCAGACTCGCTGCCCGGCGTCCCACCGGACCCAGCCTCGCTGCCCGGCTTCCCGCCGGCGCCCGCCGTCGTCGTGGTCCGGCGTCGTCCCATCCAGTCGTCGACCCACTGCGGCCGTGTCGTCTCGGTGAACGACGTCGGCGCCGTCGCCTGGACCCACATGAGCGCCAACGAGTGCTTGCACGGGAACTTGCGCGACGGGCACGTGCACTTGTACCCCACGTTCGCCCCGTCGACGACCACCCGGTACGGGTTCGCCCCCGACCCCTGCGCCTCGCCCCACCACAGGTCGTCCTCGTGCGCCAGCCCCGACCACTTCGCTGGCCGGTTGAGCTTGGACGCAGCCGTCAACGACGACTGGTCCGGCGCAAGCGCCTCGATCGCAGGCAAGTCGAACGGCACAACATCCCCGAGAGCAGCAGTGTTCGTTACAGGTGACGATATCAGGCCTTGGAGCGGTTTTGGACGGGGGTTGCTGCCGCCCGGCGGTGTTCGATGTACGTGGGTGCTGCTGGGGCGGGTTGAGTGTGGCTGGGTTGGGTAGGGGGATTGGGGGATTGGTGTGAAGCTGGGGGGTGGGCTGGGTTGGAGCTGGGTGTCAAGGGCTGGGTT
>WRCL01000393.1 GCA_009783975.1 Micrococcales bacterium | reverse complement strand
TCAAGGCCAAACGTCGTCCCGCCGAGGGTATGGCCGTCATCGTCGAAGACCTCATCAAGGTGCTCGACCGGATCGGCAACGACCTGCGCCGCGGCCGCTACCCCGACAAGAACCGCGCCACGCAGGCTGCACAGATGCTGCGCGCCGTGGCCGACGACATCGAGGCGTGACGATGGCCAAGGACGCGGTGCTCGACCGGGCAGTCGACCTGGCCAGGCAAGCGGCACGCGAGGTCGCCCAGACCCCCGACGACGTCGGCGAGCACCTGGGTGCCACCTGGGAGGCCGAACGTCTGGTCACCCACCGGTTCGCGTGCAGCACCCGCGGGTATTCGGGCTGGCAGTGGACCGTCACCGTCGCCCGGGTGCCGCGCGGACGGTCGGCGACCGTGTGCGAGGCGGTGCTGCTGCCCGGTGACGGTGCGCTGCTGGCCCGCCCATGGGTGCCGTGGGCCGAACGTCTGCGCCCTGGCGACCTCGGCGCTGGTGACGTGCTGCCGTTCCGCCCCGACGACCCGCGTCTGGAACCAGGCTGGAAACCCTCAGGCGACCCTGACGCCGACGACGCCGCGCTCGTGCCCGTCGAAGAGCTCGCCCTGGCCCGTGAACGAGTCCTGGCGCCGCTGGGCCGTAACGAGACGGCGGCCCGCTGGTACCGCGGTTCGCACGGACCGATGACCGCCGGTGCGCTCGCGGCGACCGCCGCCTGCGCGACATGCGGTTTCCTGCTGCCGATCCGCGGTGCGCTCGGCCAGGTCTTCGGGGTGTGCGCGAACGAGTGGTCCCCCGACGACGGCACCGTCGTCAGCGCTGACCACGGGTGCGGCGCCCACTCGCAGACCGACGCTGACCCCGAGCCGTCGCAGTGGCCCGCCCCCGATCCCATCATCGACGACGGTCGTGTGGAGATGGTGAGGATCGACCGTGACGGCGGCGAGGACGCTCCCGGTGCCGGTCCTGACGACGCCGGGCAGCCCGACGACGCTGGTGATGGCTCTGACCAAGCAGACGAGGCCGCCGAGGCCCCAGTCGTCGCCGACGACGAGCCTGGTGAGGCCGGCGATGCCGTCGCAGATGACGAACCGGGGGAGGCCGTCGAGGCTGGCGGTGCCGGTGCGCCCGACGCTGAGGATGACGAGCCTGGGCTGGGCGAGCCCGACCCCGGGCAGGTCGAGGCGTCGGGTCCTGCGCCGCAGTGACCGGCTCGCCGCGCTCGGACGCTGACCCGTTCGGCACAGCGGGTCTGCGCGAGGCGGTCCTCACCGCATGGCGTGCGTCACCAGCGCGGTTCCGCGAAGACGCGAACACCGAAGAAGACCACGCCCGCGGCTACTACCGCGACCGGGTGCTCGTCGACCTGGCCCAGAACGCCGCCGACGCCGCCGTCCAGGCCGGGTCTCCCGGACGGCTGCTCATCAGCTTGGAGACCGACGGGCGCCCGAGGCTTGTCGTGGCGAACACTGGCACGCCTTTGGACACCGCTGGCGTCGCCGCGCTCGCCTCGATGCGTGCGTCAGCCAAACGTCCACCTGCCGCGTCTGACCAATCCCTCGGTGTTGTGGGCCGTTTCGGGGTGGGTTTTGCCGCCGTGCGTGCTGTCGCCGACGAGATCGAGGTCCGTTCGACGACCGGCACCGTGCGGTTCTCGCTGGAGGCGACCCGGGCCCTGCTCGCCAGTGCCGACGGCCAGCTCGCCGCGGAGGTCGCCCGGCGCGGCGACGCGCTGCCGGTGCTCCGGCTACCCCTGCCTGGCGACCGTGGACCTGACCAGAGCGCTGACGGGTACGACACGGCTGTCGTGGCATGGTTGCGTGACGACGAGGCGGTCGCCGCGGTGCTCGCCCAGCTTGACGAGGTCGGCGACGCGATGCTCCTGGGGCTGCCGGGCCTGGTCGAGATCGTCGTGCAGACCCCGGCCGGTCCCCGCCGCGTCGCTGACGTCGCCGACCGTTGGCAGGTACGCACGATGACCGGCACCTTGGACCCCCAGCTGCTCGCCGACCGCCCCGTCGAAGAACGTGACCACGCGCGCTGGCAGGTGACCTGGGCCCTGCCCCGCGCCGAGGTCCTGGCTGACCACCGGGCGGTCGTCCACGCCCCGACCCCCACCGACGACCCGTGCACGTTGCCAGCGCTGCTCGTCGCGACGTTCCCGCTCGACCCCACCCGTCGGCGCGTCCAGCTCGACACCCCGGTGACCGCTGCCCTCGTCGCTGGCGCCGCCACGGCCTACGCCGCGTTGGCCGCCGATGTCGTCGCCGCCGGACGCGACGTGTCACCCCTGGTCCCCACAGGTATGCCCGCCGGTGAGCTCGACGCGGCGCTGCACACCGCGGTTGTCGAGGCGCTGCGCCATGTCCCGGTGCTCCGCGGCCCGGCAGACGTGCTCGTCCCCACCCACGCGGTCGCCCTCGGCGCCCCCGCCGGGCACGACCAACCCCTCGTCGAAGCCCTGGCCCGGCGCATCGGTTCGCTCGTCGGCCTGCCACGAGGTGGGACGTCGACCCTGCGGGTGCTCGGTGTCCGGGTGCTGTCCCTGGATGAGGCCATCGAGGCGCTGTCCATCACGTCGCGCCCCGGGGCCGCCCCCGTGTGGGACCAGGCCGAGCCGGTCGAGCCCAAGGCCACCGACGCTGCGGGCTGGACTGACCTGTATGACGCCCTGGCCCCGCTGCTCGCCGACCAGTCAGAAGCGCTCGCCGGCCTGCCGGTCCCGCTGGCTGACGGCCGGGTGGTCCGAGGAGCCCGTGGCGCCGTCGTCCTCGACGAGGTCGTCGGTGCGCTGAGCCGTCGCGCCATGGAGGCTCTGGGCCGCTGGGGCCTGCGCGTGGTCCACCCCGACGC
>WRCL01000392.1 GCA_009783975.1 Micrococcales bacterium | reverse complement strand
TCATCATCGGTGGCACCGAGCGCGTGGTCGTCTCGCAGATCGTCCGCAGCCCGGGCGCCTACTTCGAGGTGACGCCAGACAAGACGTCTGACAAGGACATCTACACGTGCAAGATCATCCCCAGCCGGGGTGCCTGGCTGGAGTTCGAGATCGACAAGCGCGACTCGGTCGGTGTGCGTGTGGACCGCAAGCGCAAGCAGAACGCCACGGTGCTGCTCAAGGCCCTGGGCATGGACGCTGCGGCGATCCGCGAGGAGTTCGCCCAGTTCCCGGCCATGCTCGACACCTTGGACAAAGACCACGTCAACACCCAGGACGAGGCCCTGCTCGACCTGTACCGCAAGATCCGCCCCGGCGAGCCGCCGACCGTCGAGGCCGGACGTGGTCTGCTCGACAACTTCTACTTCAACACCAAGCGGTACGACCTGGCCAAGGTCGGCCGGTACAAGATCAACAAGAAGCTTGGACGTGACGCCCCGCTGTCCGACTCGGTGCTGTGCGTCGAAGACGTCGTCGCCACTGTGAAGTACCTGTGCGCGCTGCACGCCGACCTGCCCCTGACCGGGGTGCGCAACGGCGAACCGGTCGAGCTGCGGATCGAGACCGACGATATCGACCACTTCGGCAACCGCCGTATCCGCGCGGTTGGCGAGCTCATCCAGAACCAGGTCCGCACGGGGCTGTCACGGATGGAACGCGTCGTGCGTGACCGCATGACCACCCAGGACGTCGAGGCGATCACCCCGCAGACCCTCATCAACATCCGCCCGGTCGTCGCGAGCATCAAAGAGTTCTTCGGAACCTCCCAGCTCAGCCAGTTCATGGACCAGAACAACCCGTTGGCGGGCCTGACGCACAAACGGCGCCTGTCGGCGCTGGGCCCTGGTGGTCTGTCGCGTGACCGCGCCGGTATGGAAGTGCGTGACGTCCACCCCTCGCACTACGGCCGGATGTGCCCGATCGAGACCCCTGAGGGTCCGAACATCGGCCTCATCGGGTCGCTGGCGACCTATGGGCGCATCAACCCGTTCGGTTTCGTCGAGACCCCGTACCGCAAGGTCGTCGAGGGCAAGGTGAGCAACGAGGTCGACTACCTCACCGCCGACGACGAGGACCGCCACGTCATCGCCCAGGCCAACGCCGAGCTGCTGCCCGACGGGACGTTCGCCGAAGACCGCGTCCTGGTGCGCACCCGCGGGGGCGAACCGGACCTCGTCGTCTCGCGTGCGGTGGACTACATGGACGTCTCCCCGCGCCAGATGGTGTCGGTCGGGACGGCTTTGATCCCGTTCCTGGAGCACGACGACGCCAACCGGGCCCTCATGGGCGCGAACATGCAGCGCCAGGCTGTGCCGCTGCTGCGCTCGGAGACACCGCTGGTCGGCACCGGGATGGAGTGGCGTGCAGCCACCGACGCCGGTGACGTCGTCGTCGCGCGCAAGGGCGGGGTCGTCACCGAGGTCTCCGCGGACCTCGTCGTCGTGGCCAACGACGACGCGACCTACACGAACTACCCGATCGCCAAGTTCCGCCGCTCCAACCAGGGCACGTGCTACAACCAGCGCGTCCTGGTCGCCGGAGGCGAACGGGTCGAGGTCGGGACAGTCATCGCCGACGGCCCGGCGACCGATGGTGGCGAGCTCGCGCTGGGCCGCAACCTGCTCGTCGCGTTCATGTCCTGGGAAGGGCACAACTACGAAGACGCGATCATCTTGTCCCAGCGTCTGGTCTCTGAAGACATCTTGTCCTCGATCCACATCGAGGAGCACGAGGTCGACGCCCGCGACACCAAGCTCGGCCCTGAAGAGATCACCCGCGACATCCCCAACGTCTCTGAAGAGGTCTTGGCGGACCTCGACGAACGCGGGATCGTGCGGATCGGCGCGGAGGTCGCCGCCGGTGACATCCTCGTCGGCAAGGTGACCCCCAAAGGTGAGACCGAGCTGACCCCCGAGGAGCGGCTGCTGCGCGCGATCTTCGGTGAGAAGGCCCGCGAGGTGCGTGACACGTCCCTGAAGGTGCCGCACGGCGAGTCCGGCACGGTCATCGGCGTGCGCGAGTTCAACCGCAACGAGAACGACGAGCTGCCCGCTGGGGTCAACCAGCTCGTCCGGGTGTACATCGCCCAGCGGCGCAAGATCACCCAGGGTGACAAGCTCGCCGGCCGGCACGGGAACAAAGGCGTCATCTCGGTGGTGCTGCCCGAAGAAGACATGCCGTTCCTGCCTGACGGCACCCCGATCGACATCATCTTGAACCCCATGGGTGTGCCGGGCCGTATGAACGTCGGCCAGGTGCTCGAGGTCCACCTGGGCTGGGTCGCCAAACAAGGCTGGGACCTTGACCTGGACACCACCGGCGACGAGTGGAAGTCCGAGGTGCCCCCCGGGGCGACGGTCTCTGCGGCCGGGACCGCGGTGGCCACACCAGTGTTCGACGGTGTGCCGGAGAAAACCCTCAACGGGTTGCTGCGTTCGACGCTGCCCAACCGTGACGGTGACCGGATGGTCGGCGCTGACGGCAAGGTCCAGCTGTTCGACGGGCGTTCGGGCGAACCGTTCCCCGAGCCGGTGGCTGTGGGCTACATGTACATCCTCAAGCTCCACCACCTGGTCGACGACAAGATCCACGCACGGTCCACCGGTCCGTACTCGATGATCACCCAGCAGCCCCTGGGCGGGAAGGCCCAGTTCGGCGGCCAGCGGTTCGGCGAGATGGAGGTCTGGGCGCTGGAGGCGTACGGCGCGGCCTACACCCTCCAAGAGCTGCTCACCATCAAGTCCGACGACGTCCCGGGCCGTGTCAAGGTCTACGAGGCGATCGTCAAGGGCGAGAACATCCCCGACTCGGGTATCCCCGAGTCC
>WRCL01000391.1 GCA_009783975.1 Micrococcales bacterium | reverse complement strand
GTCGCAGCGCGTTCGTAGACCTCGGCGGCCGCCTCGACCTGGTGCTGGGTGACCAGGGCGTCACCGAGCACGACGAGGGTGTTGGCCGCCTCCAGGCGGGGCTGGTCACCCAGCAGGGCCAGGGCGACGCGTGCGTGCTCGACAGCAGCCACGGAGTCACCCAGGAGCATCCGGGCGCGGGCACGTTCGGTCTCGATCGCGGCGCGGTCCCCGGCCGACCCCAAGACGGTCAGCGGACCTTCGGCCCGGTCAAGCTGGGTCAGGGCAGCCAGCGGCTGGGGCGGCTCGGAGCGCAGCAGCAGCCACGCGTAGTGCACGCGCAGGCGTGAGACGTCACGGTCAGCGTCACCTTCGCCCATGAGCGCCAGGGCGCGCTGGGTGTGCTGCTTGGCCCGTTCGTAGTCGCGACGTTCGCCGACGACCACAGCAGCGTTCCAGTACACGCTGCCACGTCCGCGCGGGGAACCGAGGATCTCGGCGACGCGGATGAGCTCAGAGGCCTGCTGGGTGGCGTAGAGCAGGTCACCGCGCTCGACGTAGGACCACAGCATCGCCGAGCCCAGGCGCAGGTGCTCGTCAGAGCCAGCCAGGCCAGCGCTCTCCAGCGCGGTCAGGGCACGTTCGCCGACGTCGACCGAGCGGATGAGGTCACCAGACTCCAGGTACGACACGACGAGGTTCGTCGCGACCTTCGCCAGCTCCAGGAAGTCGCCGACCGACTCGCGGTCGGCGTACAGAGGTTCGAGGATCGCGATCGAGCTCTCGATGTCTCCGGCCATCTCTGCGGCCTGGGCCTTGACGAACAGGGCCTCGTAGCGCAGCTGAGGGGTGACGACGTCAAGGTCAAGCTCGTGGATCCGGCGCTCGGCCGACGCGGGGTCCCCGTCAGCCAGTGACAGCCGGGCATAGTCGAGCTCGAGCCGCACACGTGACTCGTTCGGACCGTCGTCGCCGTACTTCAGGTACTCCAGGGTCGTCCCCAGGTGCACGGCGATGATGGCCAGGGCCTTGTCGGTCGGTGTGCGCCGGCCCGACTCGATAAGTGACACGTAGCTGGGCGACAGCGTGTCGCCAGCAAGGTCGGTCTGGGTCAGGCTCTTCTCCTGTCGCGCCTCACGGACGCGCTCACCAATAGTCGTCATGGTCGGTCATTGTATCCGTGACGAGGGGACTGTGTGGGCGAAATCGGGACGAATTTGGACAGATCGGCGATGGAGTCACCGGCCCGGCCCACCTCACGACGACGGGATCAGCAGTCGACGGTCGCCCGTTCGAATGACCCGCTCCACACCCGTTCTCACGTGCGCAGCCGTCGCGAGAACCGTCGTGACAACCGCGCGGACCTGTCAGGACCAACCCCCAAGGTGTGGGTCAGCCGTCCGCCGGACGCACCGAGGGCCGGTGCGTGAGGCACCGGCCCTCGGTTCGGTTCGACGCCTCGGGGTAACGTCGAACCCGTCTTATCAGCCCTCAGCGGGTCCAGCGGCAACAGCCGACCGCTCCACCTGCCGAGTCGTCTGAGGCGGCAGCAGCGGCGGCGGTGGCGGACAGGCCGAGGGCAAGCAGAGCCGCGGCGAGGACCGCGACGATCTTGGGCGCACGAGTCATAGGGGTGCCTCCTGTAACTGTTCTGCGGGTACTCCGGTCAGCCCTATTCTGACCACATCTGGGTGAGTTCTGCTGGACGTGCGCAGCAGGCACGGCGTGTCGCCCAAATGGGCGTGTCGATGGCCGTGGCTCATGCGGCCGGCGACCGCCAGACCCAGTGTGTGCCACACGGCGACGGTCGGCATGTTGGCGCCGGCACGGGCGGTGCCGGCGGTGCGGAGGTCCGCCCGAGATTCCACCCGCCGGGCCGTGGTCCGGCCTGTGGGTCTGTGGTCTCATTGACTCGTGGCAGGCGTAGACGCCCTTGAGCTGGGCCGGATCGCTGCGGCAGTTGACGCCGCGATCCCGGCCGACCTCGCGCACGCCTGGAGCGCGTATGTGGCCCGCTCCCCCGTCCTCGTCGCCCGTCAGGGCCTGTTCTGCCCGCAGGGGACCGTGTTCGCCTACCAGCTGTCGTTCCGCCGCGACGACGGTTCGGTCCCCCGCCACTGGACGTGCGACGAACACGAACGAGCGACGTCGCACGTGCTGCGTGCGACGTTCTCACGTGACGACCTCGAAGGGTTGGCCCACGGCCGGCACCTGGTCGTGCGGTGCCCGCGTGGGTACCTCGTGGGCCAGCTTGCCCTGCCTGCGCGCCCAGACCGGCTCATCGTCGAGCTGCCACCGGCCCTGGAACCTGACGCGCAGGTCCGCGCCGGGATCGCAGACCTGCGCGCCGAAGGTTTTCGGTTCTCGTTGCCGGGGTTCTGCGACCAACCGGCCCAACGCCAGTTGCTGGGTCTGGTCGACTTCGTCAAGATCGACGTGCGCGACCTTGACGTCGAAGGCGTGCCGGTGGTGCGCGTCGCGCGTGCTGCCGGCGCGACCCTCGTCGCGGAGTTCGTCGAACGTCCCGAGCAGCTGTTCCTCGCCCAGGAGTTCGGGTTCGACCTGTTCCAGGGCAACCTGCTGGAACGGGCGACGACAGTGGACCGCGCTGCTGCCCGTCCTGTCGGGCCGTAGTACATCTGGTATCTGGGAGCGGGTGGAGATCATGGATCCGGCGAAAGTGGCGTCGTCGCGGGTGCCGGCAGAGCCGGCTGGGTTCTCCCAGGCCCTACCGCACCTGTCGCATGTGCCGACCCAGCGTCCGCCGGTCGCCCGGCAGCCGATCTGGACGGTCTCAGGGGCGCTCGTCGGCCATGAGTACCTGTACCGCAGCCGGATCGGGCGGCCCGCCGGGGTCGACCGGTGGCGCGCCGAACGCCAGGACGT
>WRCL01000390.1 GCA_009783975.1 Micrococcales bacterium | reverse complement strand
CAGGCGGCCCGGACCGCAGCCCTGGAGGGCATATGACCCAGATCACCGTCGCCGGGGCCCAGCCGTACGACGTCGTCGTCGGTGAGGACATCCTCGGTGGGCTCAGCGCACAGGTCGGCCCACCAGGCACATCGGTGCTCCTCGTCCACCCTGCGGTCCTGGCCGCCACGGCCGCAACAGTCGCCGACGACCTGCGGACTGCCGGGCACCGTGTGGTGTGCACGCAGGTCCCTGATGCCGAGGACGCGAAAACCGTCGAGGTCGCCGCGTCGTGCTGGGCGCTGCTCAGCCAGTCAGGTTTCACCCGGTCGGACACCGTCGTCGGCCTGGGTGGGGGAGCGACGACCGACCTCGCCGGTTTCGTCGCCGCGACGTGGTTGCGTGGGGTGCGTGTGGTGCAGGTGCCCACGACGCTGCTGGGGATGGTCGACGCGGCTGTCGGCGGCAAGACCGGTGTGAACATCGCGGCGGGCAAGAACCTCGTCGGGGCGTTCCACCCGCCGGCTGGTGTCTGGTGCGATATGACGCTGCTGGCGACGTTGCCGCAGGCCGACCTTGTCGCTGGGCTCGCTGAGGTCGTCAAGTGCGGGTTCATCGCCGACCCGGTGGTGCTCGACCTGGTCACCGACCCAGGTGCGACCGACCCGTCCTCACCGGTGCTGCGTGAGCTCGTCGAACGTGCCGTGCGGGTCAAGGCTGGTGTTGTCGGCCAGGACCTGCGCGAGGCGTACCTGCGCGAGGTGCTCAACTACGGGCACACGTTCGGCCATGCGGTCGAACAGGTCGAGGACTACCGCTGGCGTCACGGCGAGGCGGTGTCGGTGGGGATGGTGTACGTCGCTGAGCTCGCCCGGCTCGCAGGTGTTGGTGACGACGCCCTCGTCGAGCGTCACCGGCAGGTGCTCACCGGTCTGGGCCTGCCGACGGCGTACTGCGCCGACCGGTGGGACGACCTGCTCGCCGCGATGCGCCGCGACAAGAAAGCACGTGGCGCGTTGCTGCGGTTCGTCGTGCTCGAGGCTGTGGGACGACCGGTGCGCCTGGAAGGTCCGGACCCGGCGGTGCTGGCCGCGGCGTACGCCGCGGTGGCCTACGATGGCTCTCGGCCTCCGAGGGAAAGAGAACGCTAGTGGCGACGACGAACGACCTGAAGAACGGCATGGTGCTGCGTATCGACGGCCAGCTGTGGACCGTCGTGCAGTTCCAGCACGTCAAACCCGGTAAGGGTGGCGCCTTCGTGCGCACGACGTTGAAGAACGTGCTGTCAGGCAAGGTGGTGGACAAGACCTTCAACGCCGGGCTCAAGGTCGAGACCGCGAACGTCGACAAACGCGAGATGCAGTACCTGTACTCCGACGGGGCGGACTACGTGTTCATGGACACCACCGACTTCGACCAGGTGACGATCTCTGCTGGCGTCGTCGGCGACGCGGCCCACTTCATGCTGGAGAACCAGACGGCGATCGTCGCGATGAACGACGGCAACCCCCTGTACATCGAGCTGCCGACGTCGGTGGTCCTGGAGATCACCTACACCGAACCGGGTCTGCAAGGTGACCGGTCGTCGGCGGGCACGAAACCGGCGACGCTGGAGACTGGCTACGAGATCGCCGTCCCGCTGTTCCTCGAGACAGGGACGAAGGTCAAGGTCGACACCCGCGACGGCAGCTACCTGGGCCGCGTCAACGACTGATGAGCAACCTCGGCTCACGCACCAAAGCCCGCCGCCGGGCGCTGGACGTGCTGTTCGAGGCTGAGCAGCGCGGTGTGGACCCGGCGCAGCTGCTCGCCGAACGCCTCACGGACCCCGGGACCCACACCTCGCCGCTGCCGACGTACGCGGTGGAGATGGTCGACGGCGTCCTTGACCACGCCGAACGTATCGACGAGCTGCTCGCGACCTACTCCCAGGGCTGGGCCGTGGCCCGGATGCCTGCGGTCGACCGGTGCGTCCTGCGCCTGGGCACGTGGGAAGTGCTGTGGAACGACGACGTGCCCGACGCGGTCGCTGTGGACGAGGCGGTCGCGATGGTCCGTGACCTGTCCACCGACACCTCCGCCCCGTTCGTCAACGGCCTGCTCGGGCGGATCATGGACCTCAAACCGACGCTGCTTGGCGAGTAGTCCCGACCGCTTCGCCGAGCCGCACACGGGTCTCGATGCCCTGCTGCGAGCGTTCGACGATGTCAGGGTCGATGTCGGCGTCGACGACGAGCACCAACGTCGACCCGCCAAGCTCGAACCGGCCCTGCTCGTCGCCGCGGCGCGCAGCCGTCGCCGGGTACACCACGACGCGCCCGACCATCATCGCGCCGACTGCGACGGTGACGACCGGGCCGAAACGTCCGGTGTCCAGGAAGGTGACGACCCGGTGGTTCTCGGCGAGGACCGGCAGCCCGTCAGACCATGGCCCCACAGTGTGCAGGCGCCCAGGCAGATCGTGCTGGTCGGTCACCACACAGTCGTCGACATAGCTGAACCGGTGGTAGTCGTCGACGGTCAGCCGGAACACCAGCACCCAGCCCGGCCCTGTCCAGCCCCCGCCCGTCAGGTCGTCGAGCGCGTAGTCGAACCCTTTGACCCGCACGGTGGACCCGACCGGCACGGCGAGGAGCTTGGCGTCGGCCGGTGAGCACAACCGGTCTGGGTCGGGGTCGAACGGACGGGCCCCAGGTGAGATCGTACGGGTGAAAAAGTCGGAGAACGACGAGTAGTCGCGGTCGGGGTAGTCAGCGAGGTCCACCTGGTGCTGCGCGACGAACCCGGGGACCTTGCGCGCCGAGACCCGCCAGGTCGTCGGCCACCCTGCCGCTCGCCAGACCCACCGGCGGGTGAGCAGGGCGTTGGTCACGGGCCGCAGCACGGGGTTG
>WRCL01000389.1 GCA_009783975.1 Micrococcales bacterium | reverse complement strand
CGCGTGAGTGGCGAAATGGCAGACGCGCTGGCTTCAGGTGCCAGTGCCCGCAAGGGCGTGCGGGTTCAAGTCCCGCCTCACGCACGAGCGCGACGATGGGGACGGTTCCACACGACACAGGAACCGTCCCCATCGTCGCGCTCGTGCGTGAGGCGTGCGCGTGAGGTGGAAGGAACGTGGAACCTTGCGTGTCGCGAGACGGTCGTGACCTCGTCGTTGGCTCGATTGGCCACATCAGGGCCCGGACGCGGATACGATCAGGTGCGCCAGACAGCTACGGTGGGCAGGAACGGTGTACAGGTTCAGGTTCGTGGATGCGGACCTGCGACGACGGAGTGGAGAGTGCGGTGGGCCTGCTCGAGTCTTTCGAGAACGCGGTCGACCGTGCCGTCAACACGGCCTTTTCCAAGGTGTTCCCCTCGGAGCTCAAACCGGTGCAGCTGGTCAGTGCGTTGCGCCGTGAGATGGACGACCGGGCAGAACCGCTGGACAGGGACCGGACGGTGGCACCGAACGAGTTCACCATCGAGCTGTCCACCGCGGACTTCGACCGGCTGGAACAGTGGGGGGCTGAGACCCTGGCCGACGAGTTCGCCACGAACGTCACCGAGCATGCGGCGAGCCAGCGCTACGCCTTCGTCGGGCCGGTCACGGTCCGGTTCAGCGAGGATCCCGCCA
Organism: Micrococcales bacterium; assembly: GCA_009783975.1. Classification (GTDB taxonomy): domain Bacteria; phylum Actinomycetota; class Actinomycetes; order Actinomycetales; family Cellulomonadaceae; genus Cellulomonas. Next base: position 2,197 of record WRCL01000389.1, on the reverse strand, counting down.
TGGAGACTGGGAGGTTCAGCGTGAGCAGTGCATCTGTGCGTGGGGCGGTGGCCCCGGCCACGTCAACCCCACCGTCGACCAAGCACCCTCTGATCGACATCGACGGGCAGCGCTACTTGCTCACCGGTCCGGTGACGGTCATCGGCCGTGGTTCGGAGTCGGACATCATCGTCGACGATCCTGGGGTGTCGCGCCGGCACCTGGAGATCAAAGTCACCCCGAACGGCGTGGTCGCATCGGATATGGGGTCGACCAACGGGATGTACGTTGAGGGGAACAAGGTCCCGGCGGCGACGTTGCTGGACGGGAACACCATCACCATCGGACGGACCAGGATCTTGTTCTGGACCGGCGGAGAGTCTGATCAGGACGGATGAGCGAGCTCACAGTCGGTCTCATGCGCATGGGGTATCTCGTGCTGCTGTGGGTGCTGGTGCTCTCGGCGGTCGCGGTCCTGCGCAGGGACCTGTATGGCACACGGATCGTCGCGCGCCGGCGCAAGGCTGCCAAAGATGCTGGTGGCGGCCCCGCCCCGTCGCGGCGTGGTCCGTCGCGCCTGGTCGTCACCGAAGGGCCTCTGCGCGGGACGATCGTCCCGCTGGGTGCCGCGCCGGTGATCTTGGGCCGGGCACCGGGGTGCACGTTGGTGCTCGACGACGACTACTCGTCGTCGCGCCACGCCAGGCTCTACCCACAAGGTGAGGAGTGGTTCGTCGAGGACCTAGGCTCGACGAACGGCACGTTCCTGGGCGAGTACCGTGTCCAGGCCCCGATGCGGGTCCCGATGGGCACGGCGGTACGTATTGGGCAGAACGTTATCGAGCTGGGTAGGTAGACGGTCGTGGATATCGCGTTTCGGTATGCCGCCAGGTCCGACGTGGGTCTGGTCCGGGCTAACAACCAGGACTCGGGTTACGCCGGGGCCCACCTGCTCGTCGTGGCTGACGGGATGGGTGGGCACGCTGGTGGTGATGTCGCCTCGTCGGTGACGGTGGCGACGTTGGCCCCGCTCGACGACGAGGCACATGGTCCTGACGAGGCGTTGGACGTGCTGTCGCAGTCGTTGGTGACCGCGAAGGCCGAGATCTTGGCGCGGGTGAAGACCGACCCTGAGCTCGCCGGGATGGGCACGACGGTCACGGCGATCTTGCGCACCGGGAACAAGCTCGCGATGGTGCACCTGGGCGATTCGCGCGGGTACCTGCTGCGCGACGACGAGCTGAGCCAGGTGACGACGGACCACACGTTCGTCCAGCACCTGGTCGACACGGGCAAGATCACCGCTGAGGAGGCGGCGCACCACCCGCAACGGTCGGTCGTCATGCGGGTGCTCGGCGATTTTGAGCTTGCGCTCACCCCGGACCTGTCGATGCGTGAGGCCCGGCCGGGCGACCGGTGGCTGTTGTGCTCCGACGGGCTGTCGGGGTTCGTGTCGACTGACACGATCGCCCAGACGTTACGTGCCACTGACGACCCTGACGGGTGCGCCGACCGTTTGCTCCAGCTGGCGTTGCGTGCTGGTGGTGGCGACAACGTCACGGTGATCGTCGCTGATGTCGTCGACCTTGACACTGTGCCTGACGGGGCCCAGCCCAGCGGTGGTCCGCAGGTTGTCGGTGCGGCGGCGGTCTCACGCCATGAGCCGACGGCGGCGGCGGACGGTCCGGCGGCCCGCGCTGGTGCCCTCGTGGCTGTGGCGCGCCTGTCGCACTCTGACGACCCTGCAGACGCCGACGAGGACGAGAACGCGCGTTGGTGGCGTGGTGGGGTTGTCGGGATGTCGTTGGTCGTCCTCGCTGTCGTCGCTGTCGTCGCGGCGGCGCTCGCTGGTGGGTACGCGTACACCCAGACGCAGTATTTCGTCGGTGTCGACGACGGCCGTGTGGCGATCTCGCGGGGGGTCAACGCCTCGGTCGGGCCGGTCCGGTTGTCGCACGTTGTCGAGCGCACCGAGATCGACCCTGACTCGTTGCCCGAGTACTTCCGGGAGAAGGTCACTGCGACGATCCACGCTGATGACCTGGACGCGGCGCGCACCCAGGTGCAAGACCTGCGGGACAAGCTTCCCGCCCCGACGCCGACCCCGACCCCGACCCCGACCCCCGAGCCGTCGCCTGAGGGCGGCACCGGGTCCGATGATCCCGGGGGCGGTGGGTGATGGCAACCGTCGCACCGACCCGGGTCCGTTCTGGCCGCG
>WRCL01000388.1 GCA_009783975.1 Micrococcales bacterium | reverse complement strand
GTTGTCGATGATCGGCTTGTCGTACTCGTCGACGAGCACCACCACCGCCTGCCCGTGGACCTGCTCAGCTTCTTGGATCAACCAGATGAACAGGTCAGGGATCTGGTACTGCGGCATCGGGCCCAGGCCCAGGCGCACAGCGTTGCGCTGCAGCTGCACGACGATCCGCTCGTCCAGCTCTTCGCGGCTGGCAAGGCTCCCCTCAGCGAACCCCAACCGCACCACCGGGTGGACGGTGTCCCAGTCCCACACGTCGTAGCAGGCCAGGCCTTCGAACAGGGCCTTGTTCCCGGCGAACATCTCCGCGAGGGTGTCGATGAACAACGACTTGCCGAACCGGCGGGGCCGGGACAAGAAGCACGTCGCGCCGTCGGCGACCTGCATGGCGTACCCAGTCTTGTCCACGTAGTAGTACCCACCACGACGGATCCTGGCGAACGTCGCGATACCCGTCGGCAGCTTCTTGCGGCTCATCGCCCCTCCCGGACTGCGTGCAGTGGTCCCATCCTACGCTGGCGGGCCAGGCCGTCCTCGTCGCCCGGAGCCAAGGAGCGGGTCCAGGCCGGACGTTGAGATGGCGTCGCGAAGCGTGCCGGACGGGGGCAGAAGGGCTGATTGGTGTTCTGTGCGCTGGTCTGGCACACTGTTCCGGTTGCCCGGCCCGGGTGGCGCATGTGCTGAACGGGTGTGGGCTGTGCAGACGTGTGGTGATCGTCGAGCCCGAGGTTCACACCTGGTGGCGGGCGTGATCCGACAACCATCGACCCTCGTGCTGGTGACAGTGCGCGACGGTGTGCCGCGTGCGACACGCCCGAGCGCGGGGGTCGGACGGAGTGGTGCAAGACCGACTCGGCCGAGCACCAGACAGGTACGAGAAGAGAGAAGCAGCGACGCCATGGCGGGACAGAAGATCCGCATCCGGCTCAAGTCCTACGACCACGAGGTCATCGACTCCTCGGCGCGCAAGATCGTCGACACGGTGACCCGGGCTGGTGCCTCGGTCGTGGGGCCGGTGCCGTTGCCGACGGAGAAGAACGTGTTCTGCGTCATCCGGTCGCCCCACAAGTACAAGGACAGCCGCGAGCACTTCGAGATGCGCACCCACAAGCGGCTCATCGACATCATCGACCCCACGCCCAAGGCCGTCGACTCGCTCATGCGGCTCGACCTGCCGGCGGACGTGAACATCGAGATCAAGCTCTGAGGGGGAGGACCAGATGGCTACGCACACCCCTCCCCAGAACGACCGGCCTGTGACGGCCCTGCTGGGCACCAAGCTGGGGATGACCCAGGTCTGGGACGCCGCTGGCAGGGTCGTACCGGTCACGGTCGTCAACGTCGGCACCAACGTCGTCACCCAGGTGCGGTCGCTGGAGACCGACGGGTACACCGCGGTCCAGCTGGCCACCGGTGCCATCGACCCGCGCAAGGTGACCCAGCCGCTGCGTGGGCACTTCGAGAAAGCCGGAGTGACCCCGCGCCGCTACGTCGCCGAGGTGCGGACCTCCGACGCTGACCAGTACGCCCTGGGCCAAGAGCTGACCGCGGACGTGTTCGACGCCGGCGCCTTCGTCGACGTCACCGGCACGACCAAAGGCAAAGGGACCGCTGGTGTGATGAAACGCCACGGGTTCCACGGTGTCGGCGCGTCCCACGGTGCGCACCGCAACCACCGCAAACCCGGTTCCATCGGTGAGGCCGCAACCCCGTCACGGGTGTTCAAAGGCCTGAAGATGGCCGGTCGGATGGGCCACGCCAAGCACACCGTGCAGAACCTCACCGTGCACGCGGTCGACGTCGAACGGGGCCTGCTGCTGGTCAAGGGCGCTGTCCCTGGCCCCAAGGGCGGCGTCCTGCTCGTGCGCTCCGCTGTGAAGAAGGGAGCCTGAGCACCATGGCTGAGACCCTGACCGTCACCGTGCTCGACCCAGAAGGTGGCACGTCTGGCACTGCTGAGCTGCCTGGCGAGGTGTTCGACGTCGAGGCGAACATCCCCCTGATCCACCAGGTCGTCGTCGCCCAGCGCGCTGCGGCCCGCCAGGGCACGCACGCGACCAAGACCCGTGGTGACGTCTCTGGTGGCGGACGCAAACCGTACCGGCAAAAAGGCACTGGCCGGGCCCGCCAGGGTTCGATCCGCGCCCCGCAGTTCGCCGGTGGTGGCGTCGTCCACGGACCGCAGCCGCGCAGCTACGCCCAGCGCACCCCGAAGAAGATGAAGGCCGCCGCGTTGCGGGGAGCCTTGTCTGACCGGGCCCGTGCTGGCCGGGTGCACGTCGTGGCTGGGTTCGGCCTGGCGCAGGTGCCCTCGACCAAGCGGGCCCTGGCTGTGCTCGAACGGGTCTCGGCCAACCGTCACGTGCTGGTGGTCCTGGCCCGCGACGACGAGATCACCTGGAAGTCGCTGCGCAACGTCCCGCAGGTGCACCTGCTCATGGCGGACCAGCTCAACACCTACGACGTCTTGGTGTCCGACGACGTCGTGTTCACCACCGCCGCGCTGGAGGCGTTCTTGCGCCGCGGACCGGAGGAGGCCAAGTGACCGTCGTCGGCAAAGACCCGCATGACATCCTCATCGCGCCGGTCGTCTCAGAGAAGAGCTACGGCTTGCTCGACGAGGGCAAGTACACGTTCGTCGTCGACCCACGGGCGAACAAGACCGAGATCAAGATCGCCGTTGAGCAGGTCTTCGGGGTCAAGGTCGCCTCGGTGAACACCATCAACCGGCAGGGCAAGGCCCGCCGGACCCGTACCGGTGTGGGCCGTCGCAAGAACACAAAACGCGCGATCGTCACCCTCCGCGAGGGTTCGATCGACATCTTCGGCGGCGCGGTCGCCTGAGCGAGTGAGGAACCATGGGAATCCGTAAGTACAAGCCGAC
>WRCL01000387.1 GCA_009783975.1 Micrococcales bacterium | reverse complement strand
CGCGATGACCACGGTGCTGTCGACCGCCGAGGCTGTGTCCGTCGCCCACGCTGTGGGGCTGCGCGGGTGGTACCTGCGCCGGTCCGCCAGCGACGGGGCAGACCTTGTCGAGTCCCTGGCTGGGACGGCAGCCAAAGACAACCCCGACGACATGGCCCGGCTGCGCCGCTACCTCGACCACCACGGACGCCGCGACGGGTCGGTCTGGCGGGCCGTTCACGACGCCCGGCACCGCCTGGGCTGAGCGATGAGCACGCCAGCACGTCCGCCCGCGATGGCTGAGCCCTGATGTCTGTCACCTACGTCGGGGTCCGTCACCACTCGCCGGCGTGCGCCCGGTACGTCGAGCAGGTGATCACAGCGGTGCGCCCGGCGTGGGTGCTCGTCGAAGGTCCGTCGGACACCAACGACCAGATCGACGCCCTGCTCGCCGACCACACGCTGCCGGTCGCGGTCTTCAGCTCGTTCACCACCGACGCCGGCGTCGTGCGGTCGTGGGCGCCTCTGTGTGAGTACAGCCCTGAGTGGGTGGCGTTGCGCACAGGCCGCCAGGTCGGGGCCCAGCTGCGGTTCATCGACCTGCCCGCCTGGCACCGGGCGTTCGACGGCCGCCAGAACCGGTACTGCGACGCTGACGCGCGGTACGCCAAGGTCCTGGCAGCCCTGGTCGACGAGCTTGGGGCGGCCACCTCCGACGGTCTGTGGGACCACCTGTTCGAGATCGGCGGCGACGACCTGGGCGAACGCCTCGACACCTATTTCGACATGCTGCGCGGCAAGACCGAGGCCGACGACCGCGACACCGCCCGTGAGCAGTACATGGCACAGTGGGTCGCCGCTGCCGTCGCCTGCGACGACGGGCCCGTCGTCGTGGTCACCGGCGGGTTCCACCGCCCAGCACTCATCGCTTTGGTCGCCGACCAGAGCACGACGTGGCCCCAGGTCCCGCCGGCCCCGGTCGACGCCCACGGGAACCGCGCCGCGTCATACCTGGTCCCGTACTCGTTCGCACGCCTGGACGCGTTCACCGGGTACCAGTCAGGGATGCCGTCACCGGCGTACTACCAAGACGTGTGGGAGGTCGGCCCGCAGGCCGCCGCCGACCGGCTGGTCACCCGTGTCGCGGCGCGTCTGCGCGCGGCGCGCCAGCAGGTCTCCACCGCGGACCTCGTCGCGGCCCGCACGATGACCGGCGGGCTGGCGGTGCTGCGCGGCCATGAGGTCCCCACCCGGTGCGACGTCTTGGACGCCCTGGCCAGCACCCTGGTCACCGAGGCCCTGGACGTCACGCTGCCGTGGGCCTCGCGCGGCACGTTGCGTGCAGGCACCGACCCTGTCGTGGTGGAGATGGTCGCGGCGTTGTCTGGTGACCGCGTCGGACGCCTGGCGCCAGGCACCCCGCTGCCTGCGCTCGTCGGTGCCGCGGTGAGCGCCTGGGGTGAGCACGGGCTGGACACGACTGCGACGGTGACGTTCGACCTCACGTGCGACATCGCCCGGTCCCGGGTGTGCCACCAGTCGCGTGTGCTGGGCCTGCCGCGGTTCACCTGGCAGGCCGGGCCGCTGCTGGCCAACGCGTCCACCGAGGTGCTCGACGAGACATGGCAGCTTGACGGCCCGGCGACCGACGGCGATCCGGCCGGCGACGTCCTCGTCGCGCTCATCGAGGCTGGCACCTACGGCCACGACCTGCAGGCGGCGGCGGCCGCAGCGCTCGACGAGCGTCTGGCGACAACCAGCCCGGTGACGGTCCTTCTCGACGCGGTGCTCATCGGGGCGCAGTCGCTGGCGGGGTCGCTGGTCACCGGGCTGGCCACATCGGTCGGACGTCTGGTCGACGTCGCGCAGACCGGCGACACCCTCGCGGTGGCCCTGGCGCTGTGGCGCTACGGCGACCAGTACGGCGTGCGTGACTGCGCAGCCCTTGAGGTGCTCGTCGACCAGGGGGCAGGACGTCTGGTGTGGTTGCTCGAGGGGGTCCGTGGTGGTCCAGCCCCCGCAGACCCCCGACGGCTGGCAGCAGTGGTCGCGCTGCGTGACGCGACCCGGCTGCGTCCAGCGTTGGGTGCCGAGGTCGTCGCGGCGATGGGCCGGCTCGCCGGCGACCGTGACGTCCCACCAGACCTGCGCGGTGCGGCCCTGGGTGTGCTCGTGTCGTTGGGGGAGCGCGCCGACCCTGTGATGAGCCTGCGGGCGATGGCCGGGCCGACGACCGCCGGTGACTGGTTGGCCGGGCTGTTCGCTGTGGCACGCGACGACGTGGCTGACCTGCTGCTGGACGACCTGGACCATGTGCTGGCCGGGTACGACCCGCACCAGTTCCTCTTGGCCCTTCCTGCCTTGCGCGGCGCGTTCGCGTACCTGCCCCCACGTGAACGGGCGCGTCTGGCCGAACGTCTCATGGCCGCCCGCGGCCTGGTCGGCACCGGACGGGCGTTCTTGCGCCTCGACGGTGACCCGTACCAGCTGGCTGCTGGGGCCGACCTCGAAGCCCAGGTGCGTCGTGCCCTCCTCGACGCTGGTCTGTGGGAGGCGCGATGAGCGACCTGCTGCACGCGGACCTCGAACGGTGGCGCCTGGTGCTCGGCGAGGCCGCCGAGGCCCTGGGCGACTGCCTGTGCGGGCAGGCGCTGGCCCAGGACGCGGCGTTGTCCTGGTTGTACTCCCACGACGGTGAGGCTGCTTCGCGCGGGGTGCGTCCGCCCACCCGCGATGGTGGCGACGGGGCGTCGGTCGTCGCCGCTGTGGACTGGCTCGGGCAGATCCACGAGCTGTTCCCGCGCGAGACCATCGAACGCCTCGAGAGCGAGGCCATCGAACGGTTCGGGATCACCGAGATCGTCACCAACCCTGACGTGCTGCGCCGTGTCACCCCGAACCAGACGCTG
>WRCL01000386.1 GCA_009783975.1 Micrococcales bacterium | reverse complement strand
GATGCCTTGTTCGAGGGCTTGTTTGCGGTTGCTGGCCTGGTCACGCAGGAACTTCTCGTGGGCCAGCAGGGCGTGGCGGGCTGCGTCGTCGGCGTTGTAGTGCCGGACCAGGGCCGCGGCCTCAGCGATGCGGGGGTTGGTCGCTGCTGCCATGTCCATGTCCTCCTCGGTGCTCGCGGCCAAGAACCGCAGCCAGTGCCACAAGGCGCTGCCGTCGTCGTCCTCGCCGATGCGGCACAGCTCCAGGATATGCAGCTCGAGCAGGTCTGTGAAGCGGTGGTGGTTCTGCGTGCGCAGGTCCACCTGGTGGTGGTACCCAGGCTCTTCGGGCACGACGACCTCGGCGGCGATGACCACGATGATGGTCTGCTTCAGCTCGTCGTAGCCTTGGCCGCGTTCGACCCCGTCGGTGAGCAGCTCAGCGGCGTAGTGGACCAGGCGGTTGCGGATCCCGGCGGTGACCTGCAGCTGGATCTCGATGTCGATCTTCTTGCCGGTCGCGGTGGTCACGCGCACGTCCAGGACGGTCTCCTTGCCGTGGGCGTGGTCAGGCAGCTGGTGGGGGTTGACGACCACGACGTGGGTCCACTCGGTGTCGGGCAGGTGCGGCAACGCTGAGCGCAGCAGGTCGGTGACCAGGGCGGTGTTGTCGGCGTCACCGAAGATCCAGCGGAACAACAGGTCCGAGCGGGGCGGGACCAAGGCGCAGGGCAAAGCCTTGGGTTTCTTGGGCATGGACCCACCGTGCCCGATGTGCACCGCCCTGTGGGGGCCCGGTTGGGCAAGGGCGCCACCGACGTGGGCTGGGGACGGTTCGCGGAACAGTGATGAGCTGTTCGGGAGGTCCCACGTGCGCACACCCTCCCAGCGCATAAGGTCCAGGTGTGGACGCACCATGGGTCAAGCACTACCAACCAGGGGTTCCGGCGCAGATCGAGCTGCCGACCCAGTCGCTGGTCTCGTTGCTCGAGCAGTCGGTCGCCGAGGCGGGCCGGCACGTGGCGATGGAGTTCTTCGGCGCGACGACGACCTACACCCAGCTCGGCGAACAGGTCGCCCGGGCTGCGGAGGGGTTGCGGCGCCTGGGGGTCCAGGCCGGGGACCGTGTGGCGATCGTGCTGCCGAACTGCCCCCAGCACGTCGTCGCGTTCTACGCGGTGCTGCGGCTGGGGGCGGTCGTCGTCGAGCACAACCCCCTGTACACCGAACGCGAGCTGCGGCACATGTTCGAAGACCACGCCGCCGGGTCGCGATCTGCTGGGACGTGGCCGTGCCCAAGCTGCGGGCCCTGCCCGACGACGTCGCTGCTGAGCATATCGTCGCGGTCAACATGCTCACGCAGTTCCCGCTGGTCAAACGCCTGGTGCTGGGGTTGCCGCTGGCCAAGACCACAGCGATGCGCGCCAAGCTCACCGCCCCAGCCCCTGGGGCGATGACCTGGAGCCAGCTGCTCGCCGCCCCGCCCCTGGACGAGGCGTACCCGCACCCCGGTCTGCACGACCTGGCGGTCATCGGCTACACCTCGGGGACCACCGGCGCCCCCAAAGGCGCGATGCTCAGCCACTACAACCTTTTCGCCAACGCCCGCCAGGGCGAGGCGTGGATGCACGGCGCCCGGCCGCGCAAAGAGGCGTTCTACGTCGTGCTGCCGTTGTTCCACTCGTTCGGGATGACGCTGTTCTTGACCTTCGGGATCCTCAAGCAGGCCCGGCTCGTGCTGTTCCCGATGTTCGACCCTGACCTGGTGCTCGACGCGGCCAAGAAGCACCCGCCGACGGTGTACTGCGCCGTCCCGCCGATGTACGAGCGCACCGCCCGGCGCGCCGCCGAGCGCAAGGTCTCGCTCAAGGCCGCGAAGTTCTGCATCTCCGGGGCGATGAACCTGCCCGACTCGGTCGTCGAGCTGTGGGAGGCCCAGTCCGACGGCCTGCTCGTCGAGGGGTACGGCATGACCGAGGCCTCCCCGGTGTGCCTGGGCAACCCGTTCCACCCCACGCGGCGCACCGGGACCATCGGCATCCCGTTCCCCTCGACGTACATGAAGGTCGTCGACCCCGACGACCCGGCCCGCGAGGTCGCCGCCGGTGAGCGTGGTGAGCTGCTCATCAAAGGCCCCCAGGTGTTCTCCGGGTACTGGAACAACCCCGACGAGACCGCTGCGGCGTTGCTGCCCGGCGGCTGGTTGCGCACCGGCGACCTGGTGACCGTCGACGCCGACGGGTTCACCACGATCGTCGACCGGGTCAAAGAGCTGATCATCTCCGGCGGGTTCAACGTGTCTCCCTCAGAGGTGGAGAACGTCCTGCGCGGCCACGCCGACGTCACCGACGCCGCCGTCGTCGGGATCCCCGCCCCCTCAGGTGGCGAACGCGTCGTCGCCGTCGTGCTCCTGCGTCCTGGTGTCGAGCTCGACGTCGCCGCCTTGGGCGAGTGGTGCCGCGAGCGCCTGGCTGCCTACAAGGTCCCCCGCGAGATCGTCGCCCTGGGCGACCTGCCCCGCACGATGCTCGGCAAGATCTTGCGCCGCGAGGTCCGCGACCACTACCTCGCCGGCCACGACGGCTGACCCACCGCCGCCATCGCTGTGTGGTGAGGGACGAGCTTTGGGGTGAGGGACGAACCTGTTGGTTCGTCCCTCACCCCAAAGTTCGTCCCTCACCGGCAAGACGAACCGTCCCCCACCGTGAGCCTGACCCGCAACCCAGCCACACGGGCAGTTCAAGACCCCCAAGGTGAGCCTGACTCGCAAGGGCCCGGCGGGGGGCACCAGTTCCGGTGTGGTGGGCATCAAAGCCCGCCGAAGGCGGGCCGGGCAGAACTGGTGCCCCCCGCCGGACCCGACCCAAGCGAAGAAGGCTCAACCGCCCCACCCCAGTTCCGGTGTGGTGGG
>WRCL01000385.1 GCA_009783975.1 Micrococcales bacterium | reverse complement strand
GAGAACTACCGCGAGAACATGTTCATGGTGTACAGCCTTGATGAGCTCGATCAGGGGGTGCTGGCGCGCGAACGCGGTGCGCACGACGACGACCCCAGTGACCAAGGACCCCGCGTCGGCGACGCCGGCCCACTCCTCGGTGAGGTCGAGCACCGTGCGCACCCCGCGCCGTTCGACGATGGCCGTGTACGGCTGGGGCAGCACCGCGACCATGCCCGGGGTGCTGACGACCCGTGAGGCCAGCGCGGTGGCCTGCGCCTCGTACTCGATCCTCACGTCGCGGCCCGGTTCGAGGCCGTTGGCTCGCAGCAGGTGCTCCAGGACGTACTGCGGGGTCGTGCCTCTGCCGGTCGTGGTGACCGTACGTCCTTCCAGGTCAGCCCAGGTGCGCACAGAAATCCCGTGCTCAACCAGGCTGAGCACCCCCAAGGTGTTCACCGCAGCAACAGCGACGGCCGGGCCGGTGCCGGTCATCGTGCGGTGGTACAGCACCGCCGCGAGGTTCGCCGGGAGCAGCGCGACGTCGACCTTGCCCTGGACGACCAACGGCACGACCTGGTCAGGCGACCCGTACACGGTGATGTCGTACCGGTCGTCGGCGTCGTCCATGAGCCAGACCAACCCCATCGTCGTCGGACCTTTGAGCGAGGCGACGACGACTGACGCCGGCCCGGCCGACGACGGCGGGCCGCACCCGGCGACAAGCACAGCGACGACGACGGCACCGACGAGCGGCCTCATACCCGGAACCGGCGGTGCTGGGTGTGGAGCAGCTCGTGGGCCAGCGCCGACCCCGGCTCGCCGTAGAACTCGTCGTACAGGCGCGCGATGTCGGGGTTGGTCTGCGACGTGCGGTGCGCCGAGGTCTGGTCGATACCGACGAGCACCTGCTGGCGGCCCGCGGCTTCGCCGATCATCTCCGCGACGGGGTTGCCGGCGCCGTTGATGCACCCACCGGGGCACGCCATGACCTCGATGAGGTCGTACCCGACGTCGTGCCCGGCGATGACCTGCTCGACCAGCGGCGCGGCGTTGCCCAGGCCGGAGACGACCGCGACACGGATGTCACGCCCGCCGACGCTCACCGTCGTGCTGCGCACCTGCTCGGTGCCGTGCAAGGTCTCCAGGCCGAACGGTTCGACCAGCGGTTCACCCGACAGCCGTTCGGCGGCCATGCGCATCGCCGCGATCGCCACACCACCCGAGGCGCCGAACAGCATCCCGGCACCAGAGACCTGGGCGTAGGGGGCGTCGAACGGGCCAGGTTCGATGTCTTCGCTGCGCAGGCGCAACGCCAGGACCATCTCCAACAGCTCGGTGGAGGTGATGACCGCGTCGACGTCACGGATACCGTCGTGCTCGAGCTCAGGCCACGTCGCCTCGGTTTTTTTCGCCATGCACGGGACGATCGACACGACGAACAGGTCGTCGAGGCCCACACCTTCGGTTTTCGCGAAATGGCTCTTCACTGTCGCGCCCATCATCTGCTGGGGGCTGCGGCAGGTCGACAGGTGCGGCATCAACGCGGGGTACCGGCGTTTGACGAGGTCGACCCAACCTGGGCAACAGCTGGTGAACTGCGGCATGACCCCGCCGCGTTCGACACGGCCGAGGAACTCGGTCGCTTCTTCCACGACGGTGAGGTCAGCGGCGAACGCGAAGTCGAAGACCTTGTCGAAACCCACAGCGCGCATGAGCCCGGCGATGAACGGGCTCACCTCGTGCGGCGACAGCCCGTAGGTCGTGGCGATGACTGTGCGCACCGCCGGGGCGACGAACCCGACGACGGTCTTGCCCGGGTCGTTGATCGCCCGGTGGACGATCCCACGTTCGCGGCGGTAGTCCAACGCCCCGCACGGGCACGCGCGCACGCACTGCCCGCAGCTGACGCAGTCGGTGGCGTCCAGGGGCTCGCCGTTGTGCGTCGCGACGCGCAGCTGGCCCTGGTGGAACTGGAACGCGAGCACCCCGACACCTTCGAGCTCGGCGCACGCCGCGACGCACCGCCCGCAGGCGATGCACTTGTTGTCGTCACGCATGATGAACGGGTGGTCGGTGGCCACCGGTGAGTACGGGCGCACGTGCAGCGGGGGTTCGAACACGACCTGGTGGCGTGTGGCCTGCTCGCGCAGGGCGCAGTCGTACCGTTTGTCGCACGCGCAGCGCAGGCACCGGCGGGCTTCGGCGCGTGCCTGCTCTTCGTCCAGCGTCGACTCGACCTCGGCGAACCCCGTCGTACGCTCTGCCAGGGCGAGCACTGCCGGTTCGGTGCGTGCCACCCGCGGGACGACCGCAAGCTCGTCGTCGCCGATGTCTTCGGTGGTGCGAGCGCACGTGTAGTCCTCGTGGGTCGGACGCACGTACCCGCGGGTGACCAGCTCGTCCATCGCCGCGGCGGCCCGCCGACCAGCGGCGACAGCGGCGATGACGGTCGCCGGGCCGGTGACGCAGTCACCACCGGCGAACACCTTGTGCTCTGACGAGCGCATCGTCGTGCCGTCGACGTCGATGTCGCCCCAGGTGTTCAGCCGTACTGGCAGGTCGTTGAACAAGAACCCTGTGTCGGTGCTCTGGCCGATCGCCCCGATGACCGTGTCAGCCTCGACGACGATCTCGCCACCGTCGACGGGCACCGGCCGTCGTCGCCCAGAGCGGTCCGGCTCACCCAGCACCATGCGCAGGCAGTGCAGGCGCAGACCCCCGCCGGGGGCCGGTTCGATCCGGTTCGGGGCGGTGAGGTACATCGCCTCGACACCTTCGACCAACGCCGCGTCGACCTCGTAGGTCTCAGCGGGCATCTCCTCACGGGTGCGCCGGTAGACGACGGTGACGCCGGCCGCGCCGTTGCGCAGCGCGGTGCGGGCGCAGTCGATCGCAGTGTTGCCCCCGCCGATG
>WRCL01000384.1 GCA_009783975.1 Micrococcales bacterium | reverse complement strand
GCGAGGTCGAAACTCGACGGAGGGTCAAACGAAGTGCCGACTGCAGGAGCGCTCTGAGTGGCCGGGCCTGGTTCTGGACTGTTGTCGTCCGCGCCGAAACCGACGCAGCCGGACACCAACGCCAACAGTGCGACCAGGCCGACGACGAGCCACCGACGACGGACCGGGCGAACGCGGGAATAGTGGTGCGTGGCGTCGAATCCCGGCCGCCGCACGCCGCGCTCAGTCATTTCGGTCTGTACCTTTCGAAGTCGAAATCATCCACGCTGACGTACCCGGAAGGTACCCCTGAGCAAGCGCCTCGGCCGTCTGTCGGCGTGTGGCTGCCGTCGAGTTGTTCACATGGTCCAGCCGCTCGATCGCGGATCGTGGCGTCGAAGTTCTCTTGCACGTGGCCAGCCAGACGATGGTCACAAGGACGCGGGCACCGGGATGTTCGTCTCGACCACGTCCTGGCTGTCGTGAACAGCGCCGGCAGAGGTGATCGACATGGTGTGCCGGACCAAGGTGAGCCCGTAGACGGTCCATGCGGTCACGGTCCACCCGGCGGCTGACGGTTCGGCTCTGGGTGCGTGGATGAGCGAGGCGTACTTGTTCTGCAGTGTCGTGCGCTGTTCTTCGGCCTCAGCGGTCATGACCCACCCGATGTCGGAGACCGAGTCGATGCGGTAGGACCACCAGTCGAAGTCTCGGGTCACGTCGAGGTAGAGGACCGCTAGGTCAGTCGCACCCGACGCGTCGTCCACCAGCACCTCGGCACTGCGGGTCATCTCGCTGAATGATTCGGGGCTTGCGGTGAGCACCAACGCTGTGCCGTCGTCGCAGAGTGCGGCGTAGAAGCGCTGGGGATGCAGCGGCAGGCGCACGAGGACGTCGATCACCTGCCACCCCCCAAGCGTCGGGGCCTCGAGCGGTGTGAGCGTCACGTTCTCGTCCTGGACCAGCGTGCCCTTGACTGGGCTGATCGCACCTAGTCCAGCAGCGAGCCTTGCGGGCAGATCTGCGTCCAGTGGTGTGCTCCTTGTCCGTGGGCACATGTGGGTGCTGGCGCTTGCTGCCGTTGGTGGGCTGGGGCCACGTTGATCGGACGGGTCAGCGCCAGGCTCGTGCGAACCGCACCCACCGAGCAGCAGTGCCGCGACCACTAGGCTTCCGACTCGTCTTGCCATCGCCTTGTCTGTTCCTTTCGGCCGTGGATCGGTTCGTGCCGTGTGGAACTGGTCTCACTCGTGCTGCGAGTCCCAGTAGTGGCCGTAGTAGTCAGGGTAGCTCTCGTGGGTGCTCGAGGTCACGAAGCCACCAGCCTTCTGATCTGCATAGAACAGTCGTTCGATAGCATTATACCCGGCTTGTCGCGCACCAGCCTCGTTCACACCTCTGTTTTTCGCCTCCTGGTACGCATCCAGATATTGAGTCTCCCCAGCCTGAGTCGGAATGTCATGCCCAGCCTCACGGAACTCGAGTGTTGCACGGATCTGCCGGACGGCGCCGGCCGTCTCCTCGGCGATCAGGGCGCCAACGTAGTCGTCGCGGCTGACCTCGGTGACGTGGCGCAACACCGAGCGGCCATCTATGGCGTACTTGGCGTGGTTGGCTTCATGGACCAGCACACCAGCATTGTCGTAGTTGTGCCCCAGGACGATGCTGGTTCCGTTCCAGAACGCTCCCTTTTCGGTGTCGTCGATGACGATCGGAATGTTGTTTGTGGCGAGCCACTGCAGTGTTCCCCGGCCCTGTCTGGTGGACTGCATCGCCAGAACCAGGTCGGAGCGTGGGTCTAGACCTCCGGGCACCTCTGCCAGAGGCATCCCCCGGGGCACCACCCATGACGGCGGTCGTGGCCCGAATGGCGGCCGCGGGGGTTCGCCCCATGCTGGTGACCAGCCTGGCGGCGCGTAGAATGGCGGTGACCAGACGTTCGTCCCGTGCCACTGGCAGCGGAACCAGCTGCTGCCGCGGTACATCTGAACACACCTTGGTGGTTGTGTTGCCCGCCTCGTGACGCCGCTGGTCCTGGTGTTGTGTCTGGTGTCGTGGTCGGGGGCGTCCACCGATTCGTGCTGGTCCGGCGTGCCGGTGGTCTCGCCTTGCCCACAACTGGCCGACCCACCGGTGAGGATGGCGACCGCCTGCGACAACTTGCACGTCAACTGCTCGCCAATCGAGGGGGCTGCAGTCAAAAAGGCGGCGATCAAGACACAAGCCAGGACCACAGCACCGACATACTCAATGGTGCTGGCGCCAGATTGGCGCTGACCGCGCCAACGCACTGCAGCGCTCCTCAGGATACGCACCTATCACCTCGGCAAGATAGACAGTGTGGTCGCCGTCCGCTGGGTCGGGCACGCTGAGGTTCTCACTGCTTCGCGGTGTGGAACCAGGGCCCCCGGACCCATCCTGTGCCCAAGACCAACTGGGCCCATGCCCACGGCCGCTTCGGGGAACAGCCCAAGGGGGTGACGAGGTGGTGCGGGACTGTTCGCATAGGTTTCGGGGTCGGGGCGGCACGACGGGTTCGATGCCCGAGCCGGTGGTCGGACCGACTCCGCCCGCAACCCCCTTGTGTCTCGACGAACTCTGACCTGCCGCGCGTCGTCGCCTTCCTGGACGTGAACACCCTGGCCAATCCGTTCACCCGCAGGGTGCTGTGCGGCGGTTTGCGGCACCACGTGGAGTTCCGTCTATTCCTGTATTATTCGAAGCCCGAGGCATGGACGCTGCCGTACGCGGCGCACTCGTCCAGGGCCTCGCCCCACAACCGATCCGCGAGGTGTTGGGCAGATGGCGGGCGTACACCGTCCGGGCTCACGGTCTCGGCGATCGCGGAGGCCATCTCGGAGACAACTGCGACGACATGACGACGAAAGAACTTTCGGGCGAAGATGAGCAGCGGGACGAACG
>WRCL01000383.1 GCA_009783975.1 Micrococcales bacterium | reverse complement strand
GAGGCCCGGCCAGAGGCCGACCCGGATCCTGTCGACTCCACGCTCAGGGTTCAACCCATGGGATCACGAGGAGGCGCGCAGGAACGTGTCACTGGGTGACCACGACCAGCGCGGCGGTGTCCAGGGCGAAGCAGACCAGGGCCTCGCGCTTGCCCGTCCACAGCAGCAGCCCAATGGTCGGGGCTCACGGCCGCCGTCCCTGCTCTGGGATGTGGCCCAGCGTCGCCGGCGGCCCGTCGACGACCAGCGCGGCGAACACCGGCACCAGCGAGTCGGGCACCGGGTCGTATGACCCCAGATCCGGCCCAGAGTCGCGCGACGCGGTGTTCCACTCGTCCGGGGCCACGCGCGTGAAGTCCAGCCCGAACGACGACTGGTTAACCAGGTGGACAAGGAACACCTTGGATGTGCGCCCGTTGCCCTCTCGGAACGGGTGCGCGTGGTTGAGGTACGCGAACACCTCCGCGGCCCGCTCCGCGAGCTCGTCACGGCCCAGGCCCGCCCACACGGTCTGGCACGTGAGCCGGTGCACGTCGGCCAGGTACCGGTCGATCTCGGCGGTCTCGGCGAACCCTCCCGGGGTGCCCTTGGTGATCGCGACGGTGCGGTACTGGCCGGCCCACTCGTACACGTCCTGGAACAGGTGGCGGTGGACAGCCCGCACGTGCGCCGCGTCGAAGGCGAGCCCGACGTCCACGTCCCCAGCCAGCAGCTCGCTCTGCCGCTTGGCGGTATGCACGTACTCCAACCTCTTCAGCACCTGCGCGTCACGCTCGCCGAACAGGTTGCGCAGCGTCCCCTCCCGTGCGACCGGGTCGTAGGTCTCAGGATAGAAGTACGACTCCCACGCGCCCCCAACGTCCTGGACCATCAGACGGCAACGGCCCCAGCCCCGCGACGTGCCGCCGCGTGAGCCCGCCGACTGTACTCCGCCGCGTCGATCGCACCCCGCGCCCAGTCGGTCAGGTTCTCCACGTCCTCACGGTTGGGGACCCACCCCTCGTGCCACGACGACGCCAACGACTGGAGCACCGCCTCACGCCGGTTCGCGTCAAGCTGGGCGAACAGCTCAGGCCAGCGCTCCACGACGTCGAACACCTCTCCAGCCACGGGTTGACCTCCTTCAGTGCAGACCAGCGATTCTACCATCCCGAAAACAACCCAGCCCTGGTTTCGGGAATTGAGAAGAAGTGGCCTCGGTCGGGCGTCGTGCAAGCCTGTGGGTTTTCCAGACCCTGCCCCGCGCCCTCGACCACGGCGTCGCGCGTGTGGCGCGTGTCTTGAGAACTCGTCTCGTCGTGATCTGCTCAGGTTGTCCCGGGGGGTGTGTGAGGCGTCGTGGGGTTCGTTGGGCTCTTGGGGTACACGCGGTTGACTGAGACCTCCTGGCAGCACCGGCGCGTGAGGACGCTTTGGTGTCCGGATCTTGAAACATGTGTGCCAGGCTGACACATGGCAGCAGCCCGCTCACCCGTGGAGACCATGCAGGTCACGCAGGATCTCTGAGCAGGTGATCGGGTCCAGGCTGGCCAGGCCGGAGGGGCGGATGGTCTGCTCTGGGTTCATCATGGGCATGTCCACGACGATCCCTGGGTCCAGACCCAACCTCCAGACGGTCCCGTCGAGCACAGGACGGTCGATCGTGGTCTGCCAGCCGTGGTCCTCGGCGGACCCTCGCCGCCACCCACGGCTCTCCAGGCCCAGGACCTTGCCGGTGGGCACCGTCACCCCGTCAAGGGCGGCGACCTGGTCAGCCGTGTATGTGTCCCTGCCCACCTGGGGGAACGGCTGGGCAATCTCGTAATCGGCCAGCAGGCTCGCCCATGTTGTTGCCTGGTCACCCAGGTCCAGCCGGTGAGCCACCGTGACAGTGCCAGCGGGAGCGAACACCTCGTCGTCGACACCGGCGAAGGTCTTGTCCTCCGCGACACGGAAGAAACCGTTGTCGCACCTCCACACCAACCGGCGGGTCAGGTGCCACACCAACGGATGCTCCACGAGATAGGTGGTGAAGTCCTTGACAGTCCAGCCGCGCTGGGTGACCATCGCCTCCTCCAGGCGTCGCAGCTGCAGGTTCGCGATGGCGCGCACGTCTTTCTTCAGCGCTGCGAACGTCTTCACCGCGGACGCGCCTGGTTCGGTCGTGGTCTTCGGCAACGACTTGCGGGGCTTGCCCTGCTCGTCGGCGATCGTCGGGCGCAGCTGTTCGTCGAAACCGACGGTGAAGGTCTTGTCGCCGAAGTCCAGAACCATCGTCCCGTCCGCCCCCAGCCCCAGGTCAGGCACCAGACGGTCCGCCAGCTGCGCCGGGGTCAGGCCCAGCTGGTCGGCCAAGGCGTCGATCCGCGCTTGGGCCTGGTCTTTGATCCCTTTGAACTTCACTTTCTGCGAGATCGAGTGCAGCTGCATCAACGCCACATCCGTACCGATCGCCAGCAGCACGTCCAGACCCTTGACGGCCCGTTGGTGCGCCGACTCTCCCGGCCAGACCTGCACAAGGGGGGCCAGGCAACGAGCAGTCTCGTCAGCACCGAACAGCCCGAGGGCGTCGAGCACCCAGCTCTGCGACGCCGCACCCACGAACCTACTTCCCTGGTCCGACCCGCGTGTGCACTTCGAAGGCCGGGTTGGCTGAACCCTGAGCACCGAGTCGAACCCTGATGTTCACACCATGGGTCTGGGCGTCATCCGTGGAGGGTGTGCAGGTCGCGGATGATCTCTGAGACGGTGATGGGATCGAGCCTGGGCCCAGTGTCCCTCTTCCACCCGTACTTGTTCTTTAGACCGTTCCCGCTTCCGTAGAGTCCCGACCTTTTCGGCAGCGAGTTCCCGACTGAAGGGAACGATGATGGGTTCGACACGCAGGAGCTTCACGGCTGAGTACAAGAAGAATGCTGTAGAG
>WRCL01000382.1 GCA_009783975.1 Micrococcales bacterium | reverse complement strand
CGTTCTGCTGCCCGGTCAGCTCAGGCAGCAACGCGGCGTTGACACCAAGCAGCACCGGTGTGCTCGCCGCGAGGACCTGCCCGCGGCTGGGGCGTTCGAGCCCAGAGATCACCCGCAGCAAGGTCGACTTGCCCGACCCGTTGAGCCCGAGCACACCGATCGCCTCACCGGCACGGGCGACCAGCGAGATCCCGGCCAGGGCACGTACGACGACTGTCGGCTCGCGCCCGACGAGCCGGTGCACGACGCGCTGGGTACGTGAGACAGGCCGTGCGGCACGGTCTGAGGACGGAGCCGAATAGCGCACGTGCACGTCGTCGACGACGACCTGCACGTCGTGGTCAAGCACCATAGGTCTCCTCCCCGCGCCAGAAGTAGACCAGCCCGACGACGAACGCGAGCACCGCCCACGTGGTCAGGACCGCCCAGGAGAACAGGCTCGGGGTCCGTGAGTACAGCAGGCAGTCCCGGGAGATGTCGAGCACCTGGAACATCGGGTTGAGCTTGACGATGGCGAGCACCGCCGGCTGGTCGATGAACCGGTCGAAGGAGAACATCACCCCTGACCCGTACATCCAGAACCGGTTGCCCAGCCCGATCATCTGGCTCAGGTCGGGCACACGCGCGACCAGCCGCGCGGTGAGCAGGACGATCCCGGTGATGAGCACGAGCTGCAGCACGAGCACCAGCGGCAGCAGCAACCACCGCCAGGTCAGCTGTGCCCCAGGGGGGATGAGCAAGACGAGGATGAGCATCGCCACGAGCGTGGGGACGAACAGCAGCACCTGGCGGGTGATCTCCGCGGCGGGCAGCGCGATCCGCGGGAAGGAGAACGAACGCACCAGCGCCCGCCCCGAGGTGATCGACCGTGAGCCAGCGTTGACCGCACCGGTGGTGAAACGGAACAAGAACACCCCGATGATCAAGAACCCCAAGAAGTTCTCGACCCCCCGGCTCGAGCGCATGATCAGGCCGAAGATCACCATGTACACCGAGGCGTCAAGCACCGGGCGCAGCACGAGCCACGTGGTGCCGAGCAAGAACCGCCGTGACTCGCTCAGGGTCCGGGCACGGGCGTCGGCCCACACGAAGTGCCGGCGCTGCCACGCTTTGTGCAGGTACTCGTCCAGCGGTGGGCGTACCACGACCGGCCGCAGCCCGGCACAGTCGATCTGGACGACCTGCTTGGCGCGCGCGGGTCCGCGTGGTGCGGCCAGGCGCCCGTCCGACGCGGCATGCTGGTCGCAGTGGCCTGCGAGGATCGTCGTGGTCATGCTGCCAGCCCTTCACGTGCACCGGCGACGCACAGCCCGGCGTACAGCTCGCGGTACATCTGCCCGACGCGCGCCCACGTCCGCGTCGCAGCGAACTGGCGTCCGGCGCTGCCCAGGCTCGCGGCCAGGTCACGGTCGTCTGCCAGACGGGTGAGCGCCTGCGCCAGGGCGTCAGCGTCCTGCGGTGCGACGAGCAGCCCCGCACCGGGGTCGCCGACGACCTCACGCAACGCAGGCAGGTCTGAGGCGACCACGGGCCGGCGCAGCGCCATGGCCTGCATCGGTTTGAGCGGGACGACTGTGCGCGTCACCGCAGTGTCACGTCGCGGGACGACGAACACGTCCAGGCTCTGGTACCAGGTGGCCACCTGCGTGGGGCTCACCCGGCCAGGCAGCACCGCAGCGTCCCCAAGGGCCAGCGCCTGGACCTGGCGCAGCAGCGACGGCCGTGCGACCCCGTCACCGACGACCGCGACGCGCACGTCGGCACCACCGGCGCGCAGCCGTGCCACAGCCTCGAGCACCGTGCCGACACCTTCGTAGTCGACGAGGCTGCCCACGGTGCCCACCCAGAACCCTGCGGCAGGCAGGCCGAGCTGTACGCGGGCTGCGGCAGGGTCGGTGTCGCAGGCCAGCAGCGCCTCGTCGACCCCGTTGGGCACGACGGCGATCTGCTCAGGGCTGACCCCGCGGGCCACGAGGCAGTCGCGCACGGTCGTGCCGAGCACGACGACGTGGTCGGCGGCCAGGGCGAGCTGTGTCTCACGGGCACGTGCCAGCGCGTGGCGTTGCGAGCCGCGGGCGGCCTCGCGGGCCGCAGCGGTGGGGAAGCTGGCCGCCCAGGTCTCTTCCAGCAGCCCGCGCACCTCGTACACCCACGGCACCCCGAGCCGGGCGGCGACCTGGGCTGCGACGAGGGCGTTGGTGAACGGCGTCGTCGCGTGGACCACACCGGTGCCGCGCCGCACACCGCAGCGCAACGCCAGGTCGGTGGCCGCGACGACGTGCTGCTCGGCGCGCTGACGGGCACGGCGCGGGGCTGACCAGCCGACGAGCCGGTGGTAGGGCACGTCGTCGACGACGTCGAGGTCACGGCCTGTGATGAGCCCGACGTTCACCGGGTAGCCCAGGCGTGTGGCGGCGACCGCGTCGATCCCGGCGCGGCGTTGGGCGCGCAGCACCTCGTGGGACCGGACCGTGTACCCCGAGGCGGTCGTCGGCACAGAGTTGACCAGCAGGTGCAGCACCGTGCCGACCGTGCGTGAGGCGCGCGCGACGCGGCGGTGGGTGATGGCTGCGTCGTCGGCGAGCAGCGACAGCTCGTCGGCCAAACGCCCGTGCAGTGCTGACCCTGCTGGGGCGGCGGCCACGGCTTGGGCGAGGTCTCCGCGGCGCCACGCAGCCCGTGCGGCCGTCGCCGGCGCGACGCGCACCCCCGGGTCGAGCACGTCAAGCTCGATGGCGACTTCTGCCGCGACACGTCCGAGCCGTCCGTGCTGGGTCTGTGCGGCGATCCCGGCGCGGGCCTCGTCACGCCACCCGGCAAGCCAGCACCCGACGGTCCACGGTGCCGACTGGCGCGGCGTGCAGGTGCGCAGCAGCCACGCAGGGCACGCGGCGAGCGGACCGG
>WRCL01000381.1 GCA_009783975.1 Micrococcales bacterium | reverse complement strand
CCGCCGCCCGGAGGTGGCGCCGGCACCTGCCCTGCCTGCTGCGGAGCCGGCGCGCCCTGGTGTGCCTGCGTGGTCCCGTGT
The DNA here is from genome assembly GCA_009783975.1 of Micrococcales bacterium. Lineage (GTDB taxonomy): Bacteria > Actinomycetota > Actinomycetes > Actinomycetales > Cellulomonadaceae > Cellulomonas. Next base: position 2,825 of record WRCL01000381.1, on the reverse strand, counting down.
CGTCGCCCCGCCATCGCCTGCCCAGCCTCCGGCCCGCCCAGCGTCGGCGCCTTTTGCCCCCAGACCGGCTGCCGCAGCGCCAGCCCCAGCACCGGTGGCTGCGCCGGTACCGTCGCGGCGTGCCAACCGCGCGTGGCCTGCTGGTCCCCAGCCCGCCTCGGCGGCTCAGCCCGTGGCTCGCCAGACCAGCACGTACACCGGTCCGATCCCGGTCGAGACGCGCCGCAGCGGCCCGTTCGGCCGTCGTCCGTCGGCCGCACCTGAACCGGTCTCGCCGCCACCGCCGCGCCAGCCAGGCCGTTCTGGCCCCCCCACCGGCTGGATGCCTGGGCGGGGAGGCCGCACCGGGGCGATCCCGCAGGTGCCGGTGCCCGAACCACCTGGTGGTCGTCGTCCGGCGTGGTTGGGCAGGGCACAGTCCCCAGCCCAGCTCACTGGTTCGCTTCCAACAGTCCCGGCGGCGGGTACCGCCCCGCGGTTGTCGGCTGGCCCGTCCGAACCCGCGTCACGCGGCGACGCCTGGCGCCAGATCTGGGGGATCTCGGCGGTTGACCAAGACGGGGAGGTCCGGTGAGACGTATCGGTGCAGTGCTCGTCGCGGGTCTGTTTGTGACCGTCGCCGCGTGCACACCTTCGCTTCCCAAACCTGCTCCGCCACCCACGTCTGCGGTTCCGGTCGTCACCGAAGCCCAGATCGTGGCGATCATGGACTCGTTGGCGGCGACCCTGGAGGAGGCTGACGGCGCCCTGGACATCGACGCCGCGGCTGCGCGGCTCGAGGGCCCGGCCCTGGACGTGCGGCGCGCTGACTACGTCGTCGCCGGCGCAGGCCACGACCTGCGCCCGTTCTTCACCGAACGCGACGCGAAGTGGACCGTGACCGGCCAGACCACGTCGTGGCCGCGCGTCGTGCTCGTGTCGACCAAACAGCCGTCTGACCTGGTGGGCACCCCCCGGATCCTCGTGCTGCGCCAGGACGCCCCGCGTGAGCAGTACCGGTTGTGGGGCTGGGCGGGCCTGGGTTCGGAGATGGTCGTCCCGGACATGACTGTGCCCCAGGTGGGCAGCCAGGTCTTGCCGGACAATGCCCGTACCCTCGTGATGGCGCCGTCGGACGTCCTCGAGCGTTACGCCGACCTTCTGCAGAAGGGTGACGACTCGCAGTACGCGGACCAGTTCACCTCCGACATGATGCGTGGGGGTATCGAGGCGACCCGGGCCAAGATCTTGGCGAGGAAGGGCGACGGCCAGTACAAGGAGACGTTCGAGGCGCCCGAGGGTCCCGTGGCTGTGTTCGCCACGGCCGACGGCGGGGCTCTGGTGATCGGACAGGTGACGATGACCGTGGAGGCCAAAGGGATCGAGGTGACCTCGGCCGTGCCGTCGGACCCGATGCCCATCCGGGTCTCGGCGCTCGCTGGTGGTGAGATGTCGACATCGATGACCTGGACCTACACCGACGTCATCGTGTTCATGGTTCCTTCTGCCGACAAGGGCGGGCCGGTTGTCGTCTTCGCCTACGCCCACACCGTGACTGCCGCTGCCAAGCTGTGACGCGCTGAGCGGCTACGGTGGTCGTTGTCATCCCACGGTGCCGTGACGACGCGAGCACGCGTCCGAAAGTTCGAGGAGCCCATGCCTGCTCAGCCCACCCCCGGTCCGCGCATGGATGTGCGCGGCGCAGTTGACCTGTCCTCGCTGGCACGCAGCGCGACACCGCCAGGGTCGCCTGGTGGGCCGCCGGCCGCCGGGGCCTGGGTGCGTGACGTCGACCCGACGAGCTTCGCCGAGGTGGCCCAGGCATCGGTTGGGCACCTGGTGGTCATGGTGCTGTGGGCCCCGTGGTCGCAGGTGAGCCGGACCCTCGTGGAGGACCTTGGTGCTCTTGCCGACGAGGACGGTGGGCGCTGGCTGCTCGCCCGCGTCGACGTGGAGGCGAACCCGCAGATCGCCCAGGCGCTCGGGGTGCAGTCGGTGCCAGCGGTCGTCGCGCTGCTCGGCGGCCGTCCTCTGCCGTTGTTCGAAGGCCAGCCAGGACGTGCCCAGATCCGTGAGGTGCTCGACCAGGTCCTCGCTGCGGCTGTGGCCAACGGGATCGCAGGGACGGTCGCCGCAGCTGGCTGCGAGCCCCAGGAGCCTGAAGAACCGCCCCTGCCCCCGCTGCACCAGGCTGCGTACGACGCGATCGCACGTGACGACCTGGACGCCGCCAGGGCAGCCTACGACGAGGCGCTGGTGCAGAACCCGCGTGACGCGCTCGCACGGGCCGGTCTGGCGCAGGTGGGGCTGCTGGCACGCACCACGGCAGTGACCGACCCTGTCGCAGCGCGGACGGCGGCCGCGGCTGCGCCCGCTGATGTTGATGCCCAGCTCGTCGTCGCCGACCTCGATGTCGCTGGCGGCCACGTCGAGGACGCGTTCGCGCGGTTGCTCGACCTTGTGCGGGTGACGCCAGGCGACGGGCGCGAGCCGGTGCGCGTGCGGTTGCTCGACCTGTTTGAGGTGGTTGGCCCCGACGACCCCCGTGTGGTGGCGGCCCGCAGGGCGCTGGCCTCAGCCCTGTACTGACCTGCGGTGCCACCTGCGGCTGGGGTGTGACGAGCACCGCCGTGCTCCGTGTGGCAAGTCCGACTTGACGTGGTGGGCTCGGACCGATACGTTACTCCAGTTGCCTCCCGCCTTGCCCGAAACGGGCCTGGGGAGTGCGTGCGTTGTTTGAGAACTCAACAGTGTGTCGAGATAGATGGTCGATGCCAATTTTGGTTGGTGTCGGTGCCGTGCCATTCGTCAGTGGGTGGTGCGGTGGATGCCAGATTGTTTTCGTT
>WRCL01000380.1 GCA_009783975.1 Micrococcales bacterium | reverse complement strand
GGCGACGACGAGCGTGCCGTGGGCGGGACGTTCGACGAGCAGGGTCTCGGCGAGCAGCTCGTCGAGGATGAGCAGCCGGGAGGCGCCGAAGACGTCCTCGGCGACGAAGGTCTCGACTTTGGCGCTGCCGGCGGTGAGGGTCTGGTGACGGGGTTTGCGCAACGCCCGCAGGCCGTCGATCGCGGCCTTGCGGCACAGGGCGGGCCCGCCGTGGGTCATGGGGTCGACCGGGTCAGACACTGTGCCTTCGCCGACGAGCACCTCGACCTGGCGCAGCCCTGGGCCGTACAGCCGACCAGGGCCTGGAAGCGGCGTCGCGCCGGGGGCCGTCCGGTCCCCGACCAGCCGGGCGACCAGCCGTGGGGCTGGGACGAACTGGTCGAAAATGGACATGGAGAAAGCGTATGCCTTGTGCGGCGCGCGTGGCCGCGAGCGCTGCGTTCGTCACCCGGATGACTGCTGACCGTCGTCCCACCGCCGTGCAGTGCCGGCGGCTCATGCCACCGGCTCTGCACGGTCATCCGTTGCGCACGCTCGGTGGTCCAGACCAACGGATGCCGAAAACCCGTGCAGACAGTCGAACGAGGAGGGGGAGGCCGGCTGCGTGGGACGGTGGCCGCCGACCGCGCTGACCCGGCCGAAATGATGACCAGGCAAGACATGTGGAACCGTCCCTACCGTCCTTCCACTGTCCTGCGCCGGCTCCACACGGACGCGGTCGGGACCTGTCGATCCCGACCGCGTCGTGGAGGTCACATCGTGCGGGACTTGATTGTGGGGAGCTCGTTGGCGCCGACCTGGACGTCGACGAGGCGCAGGTTCATCTCGATGGCGTGGGTGGTGCCGAGGATCTCAGCGAGGCGGTTGCCGAGGCTGTTCGCGCTCTTGACGTCGAGGATGTCCCGCACGAGGGTCTGACGGGCTGTGAGCGTGCCGTAGGGGTCGGTGGGGCCGTCCGGTGGCGGGCCGGGCCAGCATCCGCCTTTGATGAGAATCCGGTCGAGGGCGGAGTCCACCTGGATGATCACTGGTGGGACCGGTGGGTTGGGCATGGGGCTTCCTCTCTGAGCAGCCGTCTGACTACACCGATGCAACCGTAGTCAGATTCCAAGTCAAACGCGGCCCTTGGAGACTGTCAAACGCACACTCGTCGTGTGCTCGACGCACCAGCGACCCTGGTCACGATGTCGACGGGCCCCAGCGATCCCCCCGAGGTCTCGCATCGAGGTCAACGTCAAGACACGTTGCGTTCGACGCGAACCGTTGACCTCGATGGCGCGGGGGCTGCTCGAAGCGGCGCAGACGCAAGGAGTTGGTGACGACGAGCACCGAGCTGGCTGCCATCGCAGCACCGGCGACCATCGGGTTGAGCAGCCCTGCGGCAGCCAGCGGCAGCGCAGCGAGGTTGTACCCGAACGCCCACGCGAGGTTCTGCTTGATGATCCGCAACGTCGCGCGGGACAGGCGGACCGCTTGGGGCACGAGCATCGGGTCGGCGCGGACGAGGGTGACGTCTGCGGCCTGGACCGCGACGTCGGCGCCGGTGCCGAACGCCAGCCCGAGGTCGGCCTGCGCCAGCGCAGCAGCGTCGTTGATCCCGTCGCCGACCATCGCCACCGTCCGGCCCGCTGCCTGCAACCGCTGGACCTCGGCCTGTTTGTCCTCCGGGCTGACCTGCGCCCGCACCTGGGCGACCCCGACCTGCGCGGCGACGGCCTGGGCGGTGCGCTCGTTGTCCCCGGTGAGCAAGACGGCGCCCAGCCCCAGCCCAGCCAGCTCAGACACAGCCTGGCGGGCCGTGGGGCGCACCGGGTCGCGCAGGGCGACGACGCCGCGTGCCACACCGTCCCAGGCGACGACCACCGCCGTGGCAGCGTCCTGCTCGACCTGGTCGACGAACCCCGCCACCGCGTCGGTCTGCACCCCTTCGTCCGCCAGCCAGCCGGCGGTGCCGACGAGCACCCGGCGGGAACCGGCCGCGAGCTCGACGTCCCCAAGGACGCCGCCGCCTGGCACCGCACGAAAACCCACCACCTCGCCGCAGGGCGGGCTCGCCGCGGCACGACCCGACCCGCGCCCCACGGCAGGCACGTCGTCGCCGAAGACGACACCGGGACTCGAGGCACCCAGGTCGGCGTGAACGTCCTGACCACCGCAATCGCCCAGGTCGCAGCCGCTGCGCCCACCGGTCTTGGTGCCCACCCCGGCGGCGTCACGCCAGTCCACCGTGCCTGCGTCACTCGCGCCGCTCACCCCCGTCGTACCCGCGGGACCCGCGCCGTGAGCGACCGGGGGAACAGGGGGGCCGACACCGGGCCCTGTGCAGGACCGGGCGGTATGGGCCAGCACGATGGCGTGGGCGACGGGGTGCTCGGAGCGGGCCTCGACGGCCGCGGCGAGCGCCAGGACTTCCCCGACGTCGTGCCCGTCGACGGCCAAGACGTCGACCACAGCCATCTGGCCAGCGGTGATGGTGCCTGTCTTGTCCAGCACGACGGTGTCGACGGTGCGGGTGCGCTCCAAGACCTCGGGGCCTTTGATGACGATCCCCAGCTGGGCGCCGCGACCAGTGCCGACCAGCAGCGCTGTGGGCGTGGCCAGACCGAGCGCGCAGGGGCAGGCGATGATGAGCACTGCCACCGCGGCGGTGAACGCGGCGGTCGTGCCACCGCCAGCAACCACCCACCCCGCGAACGTCACCAGCGACAGCACGACGACGACCGGGACGAACACCGCCGAGACCCGGTCGGCCAGACGTTGGACCGCCGCCTTGCCGGTCTGCGCCTGGGCGACCAACCGCCCGATCTGCGCCAACCGGGTCGCCTCACCCACGGCGGTCGCCTCGACCACGAGCGCACCGGTGGTGTTCACCGTCGCGCCGGTGACCAGGTCGCCGGGGCCGACCTCGACCG
>WRCL01000379.1 GCA_009783975.1 Micrococcales bacterium | reverse complement strand
TGCACGCGACAGCGAACACGAGCGCCCGCAGGTCGGGGTGCTCCTCGGCGGTGGCGACCTCGCCGTCGGGGTCGAGCAGGTGCCCCGACGGGCTGTACCCAGAGCCGGTGACCATGTACGTGCGTGCCGGGGTGACCACGACCCGTGCCGTCATCTCGTTCTGGGTGAGCGTGCCGGTCTTGTCCGAGCAGATCGTCGTCACCGAGCCCAGGGCTTCGACCGCGGTGAGCTTGCGGGTGATTGCCCGGCGCCGGGCCATCTGCTGGACCCCTGTCGCCAACGTGATCGTCACCAGCGCCGGCAGACCCTCGGGCACAGCGGCGACGGCGAACCCGATGGCCGCGGAGATCAGCTCGTCACGGGGGAAGGAGTGCACGAGCCGGCCGATGACGAGCATGACCGCAGCCATCCCCGCGATGAGCATCGACAGGTGCTTGCCCAGCCGGGCCAGCTGGCGCGTCAGCGGGGTGTCCAGCGGGTCGACCGACGCGACGAGGGTCTGGATCGTGCCGATCTGGGTCGCCGGGCCGGTCGCTGTGACAACCCCGGTGCCGATCCCGGTCGTCACGAGCGTGGAGGAGAACAGCATGCAGGTGCGGTCGCCCACACCAGCGTCGTCGGTGACAGCCTCGACGTCTTTTGCGGCCGGGACCGACTCGCCGGTCAGGGCCGACTCGTCGACCTGCAGGTGTGTCGCGCTGACCAGGCGAAGGTCCGCCGGGACGCGGTCACCAGCACGTACGCGCACGACGTCCCCGGGGACGAGCTCCGCCGCGTCGGCCAGGGCCCACTGGCCGTCGCGGCGCACGTGCGCGTCCAGCGACAGCATCTGCTTGATCGAGTCGAGGGCCTTTTGGGCCCGGCCTTCCTGGAGGAACCCGACGAGGGCGTTGATGACCGCGACGGCCAAGATGACGGTGAAGTCCACCCAGTCACCCAAGATCGCCTTGAGCACCGCGGCGGCGAGCAAGATGTAGATGAGCACGTCGTCGAAGTGCGCGACGAAGCGGCGCCACGCCGGGGGGTGGGGTGGCTCAGGCAGCTCGTTGCGTCCGGCGGTCTCCAGGCGGTCGGCGGCCTCGGCGCTGGTCAAGCCATCGGCGGTGGTGCCCAGACGGCGCAGGACCTCCTCGGGGTCCAGCGCGTGGGGAACCTTCGCGATGTCCGCGTCAATGATCATCGTGACCTCGGGTCGGGCGTCATCGATCTTCACTGGGCCCCCAACGTCGCGCAACTGGTCGGTTAGGCCATATGGGGTCGTGGTGAACACCGAGGTCATGGTGCATTTGGTCGTACACGTGCCGGTGTGGCCCCTTGCGTGGCGAACTGATGAGAGGATGTGCAGATGGCCACCACCACCCGCGCTGAGACGGCGACGTCTCGTCCGCGTCGGTTCACTGGTCTGCAGCCTGCCCGCATGGCGTCCTACCGCCCGGTGCGCTGGCCGTGGGAGGTGGCGATGCTGGCGTTGTGCCTGTGGGTGTACAACCTCACCCGCAACGCCGTCCCCGAGAAGCTCGACGTCGCGATGGGGCACGCCACCGACGTCCAAAAGCTGCAGGACTGGCTGCACATCAGCTTTGAGCGTCCGCTCAACCAGTTCGTCGCCGACCACGAGCCGCTGGCCCAGGTGATGAACTACTACTACGCGACGCTGCACTTCATCGTAACCATCGTCGTGCTCGTGTGGCTGTTCCGCGTCTTCCCCCGGCGGTACTCCGGCGCCCGTACCGTGCTGTTCGTCACCTCGGCGGTCGCGCTGCTCGGGTACTGGTTCTACCCGTTGGCCCCCCCGCGCCTGGCCGACCTGGGGTACACCGACACCCTCGAGCTGTACAACACGTGGGGGTCGTTCGCGACGCCGGCCGTGGCCAACCACTCCAACCAGTACGCGGCGATGCCGAGCCTGCACACCGCGTGGGCGCTGTGGTGCGGTGTCTGCATCGTCGTGTGCGCCCGACGGTTGTGGGTGCGCATCCTTGGTGCGCTGTACCCGGTCGCCACAGTGCTGGCGATCGTCGGCACGGCGAACCACTTCGTCCTGGACGCCGTCGGGGGGGCGGCGGTGCTCGGGATCGGTTTCCTCGCCCAGTACCTGATCACCGGACGGTCAGCGTTCGTCGACGCGCCGCTGCCACCTGACGACGTCCCTGCTGCCCCCGACGCCACCGCCGAGGTCGCAGACGAGGTCGGTATCCCCGACTTCGTCGAACGCGGCGAACCTGCCCCGGTCCAGACACCAACGCGCTCGTCGTGAGTCAGCGGGCCCTCTTGGCCGGTTTCAGGGCCGCGAGGACCTCGGCGTGCAGCAGCCCGTTGGTCGCCACCCCGCCAGCACCTGAGCAGCCCGGTTCCCCGGCGACCCCGGTGAACCGTCCCCCGGCCTCGGTGACGATCGGCACGAGAGCGGCCATGTCGTGCAGGGCCAGCTGCGGTTCGCACGCGATGTCCACAGCCCCCTCGGCGACGAGGACGTGCGACCAGAAGTCGCCATAGGCGCGGGTGCGCCACACCTGGTCGGCCAGGTCCAAGAACTGCTCGAGCCGCCCGGCCTCGCGCCACCCGTGCAGCGAGGAGTACGACAACGACGCGTCGGCCAACCGGTTGACCCCTGACACGTGCAGCTGACGCGCCTGCGACAACGACCGCCCCGTCCAGGCCCCCGACCCCAGCGCCGCCCACCACCGCCGGTGCAACGCCGGGGCGCTGACCAGCCCAAGCTTGACCTCAGGGCCGTCCATGAGCGCGATGAGCGTGGCCCACACCGGAACCCCGCGGACGAAGTTCTTCGTCCCGTCGATCGGGTCGACGACCCAGCGCCGCGGACCCCCACCGGTGTCGCCCATCTCCTCGCCGTGGACCGCGTCACGCGGCCGGGCGCGCGAGAGCTGTTCGCGGACCTTCGCCTCGGCGGCCCGGTCGG
>WRCL01000378.1 GCA_009783975.1 Micrococcales bacterium | reverse complement strand
GACCCGCCCGCCGAGCGCGCCCTCAGCGATACATCAAGCGCTCGGCCGGCAGCACCCCATGCTGGTGGACGCGCACCGAGAACAATTCGACGCCGAACCCGCCCCTGCGACGCAACGCCCGCCTGCCGTTGTCATCCGTGGAGCACGCTGCCTGCGATGCACGACCACCATCCAGGCACCGACCAGGCTCGTGGGAGGGCGGTGCCTGGACTGCGAAGAACGGCACCACCGCACCGACACCTGAGTGGTGCCCGGCTGTCAACCGTCCCAAGAACATCAGAACGTTCGCACGCATCGTCATCGAAACGGACCACGGCCCGACGACGGTCGAACTCGCCCGGGAAGCCCCGCTGCTGAAGCCGCTCTGCTGCCCGGTCTCGGACTCGCAACGGTAGACATCTCCAGGGCGATGAGCAGCACAGTCACCGTACACGGCAGCCTTGAGGATTACTGCACCGAACGGTGACGGCTGGGGGTCCAGGTTCAGGGCCGCGCCAGTATCCCCAGGTAGCGCGACTATTGCAACAGCTGTTGCCAAAACTGTGGGAGGGACGACACCCGCATGGTGGACCGAGCAGGCACGGGACCCGGACCGTCGGCACCTCTGTGTGGTGACGTGACAGCCGACCAAGGGCGAGGGCGGTGGGGCGCGCCACCCCCACCTGGTCGCACCAGGCCAACACCATGGCCAGCTCGATCGGGCAGAACAGCAGGTCACAGGTTCGTGTGGGTAGTCGGTGCAACGATGGTCTCCATGGGAGCAGAACCAGGACACATCCTGGAGCTCGAACGCGACCATGCGTCCAACCTACTGCTCAGCACCACCGACCAGTTCGCGGATGCGTGCCTGGTCCGCGCGTGGGAGAGCCCGTCGGGCTCACGCCAAGTTCAGGGCCGCACGTGCCAGGGCACACGCCACGGGGCTGAAGCGTGGGTCGAGCCAGTTGACGGCAGCGGATGAGACGTCGCGGAGCACGTCGTACACGTTGTGCTCGTACTGGCGCAGGGAGAGCGCGTCGACGGGGTCGGCGTCTTCGGCATAGGTGGGTTTCGTACCAGCCACCAGGCGGGAGGCGATGTGGGTGAACAACGCGTCCGGGTTGTCGCCGACCGCGGCACCGGCCTTGGTGAGCAGCAACCGGCCTTTGTACTTGCGCAGCAGGCCCAGGTGGCGGGTCAACGACTGGCGAAAACGGGCCACGGGCCAGGTGAGGTCTTCACGGTTCGTCTTGCCGATCCAGCCGCCCATCGACGGGACCAGCGCGGCGACCTGCGTGACGTCGGCCGGTCGCAGCCACCCGGCCGCGGTGAGCGGGATCCCGCCGTCGCCGGCACGTCGCAGGAACCACAGATGGGCGCCGAACGCCTCAGCCAGCTCCTCGCGCCCAGGTCGAGGCGTAGCAGGGTCGACACCGGCCAGACGGGCGGCGAGGTCAGCGCCATCCGCGCTGTCGGCCAGGGCCGAGACCAGCTCGACCAGACGCTCGGGCAGACCACGTCGGGCCAGCAGGCGCACCGGCCGGTCCAGGCGGGCGTTGACATCGTCGGGGTCGAAGCGGGCCGGGTCGGCCAGCACCTGCGCCAGGTCGTCTGCGTCGCGCAGCCCGCCGCAGTCTTCGGGCGGGGCGGCACGCCGCCCGTCGGTGCAGCGTGCAACGGGTGTGCTGGCCTGCACCGCAGCGACCTGCTCCAGGCGCAGCGTGAGGTCCCAGTTGTCGCCGTAGTCGTACACGTAGTGCAGCACGTCACCGGGGGCGGCCATCGTCTCGTCCAGACGCACAACCCGTTCGTCGGTACCACCAGTGTCTGGGTCGTCCACCTCGTGCAGACTCACGAACACCTCGCCGTCGCGGTCCCACGCGTTGGTGCCGAGCGCGAACCGGTGCAGGTGGTAGTCGTCCCAGCAGAACGCGTCCTGCACCACCGTGTGGACCTGGTCCAAGGTCTGGTCTGAACGCACCTCCAGCCGGCGCCACAACGGCGGGCTGGCATCGTTCAGGTCGACACGCAGCCGGTAGAGCGACGGTGACGACCGAACCGGTCGTCGCTGGGCAGCTTCGTCGCCTGGACCGCCTGAGACCGCAGTGAACCTGTGCTCCACAGGGGCAACCGTACCCGGGCAGACACCTCACCCGTGTGCGGTGCGCTCGCAGCACAACCATCCGGTGCGCAGCACCGTCATCATCGTCGGCGGACTGCGCCGAAGGGCGAGGTCACCGATGCACGGCTCGCCCGGGCTGTCGGGGGTCGCCGCGACCAAGTGAACCGTCGCAGCGACGCGACGAGCCCACCCGGCGGCCAGCGGCGACGGTGCTGGTCCGGGCGGGCCGGTGCGTCCCCCAACCACGCACCGACCTGCCCGGACGGACCCCCCGGACCGACGTGCCCGCCGAGACCCGGACCCGGCTCACCGACCGTCCGCCCGGCCCCTGCGTGCGGGCCGAGGACCAGTGGGCCGTCCTGCCTGGCCACGTGTTCGCCGACCGGGTACAGCCTGTCGTGGTTGCACCATTTGGGGTAGTCCCCAAAATTGGGGTCACGAAGTCACCCGGACACCAGCTCCAGGATTCTCGGCGAGCCGCGCGCGGCCCCGATCCAGGCCCCGCGAGGCAGCGGTCACGTGGGCGGGACGACGGCCGGTACAAACGGCCTGGTCAACCGACCGTGTGGGTGGTCGGTGCAACGATGGGGACATGGGGGCAGCACCGGGCCATGCCACAGGTCGGGCGCTGAGGTCGCGAGCCGCGTGGGTGGCTGGCCCTAGGCTCTGGCTGAGAACGGAGGTGGACGGTGGAGCACGAGACGGTGGTCCGGCTGCGCGAACGCCACCCGGCGTGGCGGTTGCTGCGGGCGGACAACGGTCCGCTTGTCCTGGCGTTCCTTGGGCAGTGGTTCGTGGTGGACAACCATGGGGCCACACCGGCGG
>WRCL01000377.1 GCA_009783975.1 Micrococcales bacterium | reverse complement strand
CTCGGTGGTCGCCGTATGACGATAAAAAAAGGCGCGGTCGCGCTGCCGGTCGTCACGCTCGTAGGCGTCGCGTGCGCCGGGTTCCTCATCCCCGCAGGGATCATGGTCCGCGGCAACCAGAAACGCCGCCAGAACCTCGTGACGTTCCTGCGTGAACGCCGTGGCACCTTGCAGCGCCGCCTCACCCGGGCGTACACGTCAAGCTTCGACCTGCTGCGTTCGACGGTCCGCAAGGACTTCGACAACCAGCTCACCGAGATGGTCAACCAGATCCGTGAGCAGATGCAGACCGCCAAACGCGCGGCGAACGAGACGCGCCAGCAGCGCGCCGACCGTCTGCGCGAGCTCGACCACGACCTGGCCGAGGCGGCGAAGATCAAAGCGACCGCGAAGGAGGCCATCGGCAAGATCCGTGCCGAGGCCTTGGGGGTTTCCTAGCGGCGGCCACGGGCCTACCCTACGGTGGACGGTCTTCGGCGTGCCGGGAACACTTTGCCTCCCGCGTGACTCAGACTGCGCAAGCCGGGCTGTGCCCAAGGAGCCCGGCACGACTCGACGGAGAGAAGCCTCCCGGTGGACCCACAACCTGACCTCCCAGGCCCCAAGGGCAACGACCCCATCGTGCCCCTGCCCACACCCGACGGCATCAAGAACACCCCGACCAAAGAGCCGCGCACGATCGACGAGCCGGTGGCACCGGACCCTGAACCCACGGTGACTGTCACGGTCACCGCCGAGACGACCTCGACCAGCGCCAGCTCGGACACGCTGGTCACTGGGTTGCTGCCGTGGGCCATGGTCGTCGTGCTCCTCGCAGCCGTGACAGCCCTGGCCGCGATGGTGTTCGGCAAACGCAACCGTGCACCGCTCCCGCCACCACCGGCCCCAGCCCCTGACCCGGCCTCGTCGCCGGTGGTCCCCGAGCTCATCACGCTCGCCGACCTCATCACGACCCCTGCAGCCCAGACGCAGGTCGTGCGGGCGCTGCGCACCGTCGGCGTCGAACCGATCGACGCGGCCGTCGGTGCGGTGTTCGACCCTGACGTGCACGAAGCGGTCGCGACCCGTCCAGCGCAAGACCCGGCCCATGCCGGGACGATCGCTGTGGTCCACCGTGCCGGGTGGTACTGCGCGAGCGGCGTCGTGCGCCCCGCCGGGGTCGAGGTGTGGATGGCTGACGCCGGCGAAGGGGTCTAGGGGTGTCCGACGACCCGATGACCAACGCGATGCTGCGGTTGTGCAACACGATCGAGATGATCGGCGGGACCCCGGCACGCACAGGTGTGGACCAGGCACGTGCCCGTCTGCACGACGCCCACCTGCGCCTGGCAGTCGTCGGCCGGGTCAAGGCCGGCAAGTCCACCCTCGTCAACGCCATCATCGGCCGGCGTATCGCCGCGACCGACGAGGCTGAGTGCACCTCGATGGTCACCCACTACGCCTGGGGCGCCCCCGAACGTGGCGAGGTCCACCTACGTGACGGGCGCGTCGAGCAGTTCGCCCTGGTCAACCGACGGGTGCCTGACACGGTGGGCCACCGCCCGTCGGAGGTCTCGCACCTGGTCGTGTTCCTGCAGGAGTCGGCGCTGCGCGACTTCGCGCTCATCGACACCCCTGGGCTGGCCACGACGACGACCGCCAACGACGAGGCGACCCGCCGCGCGATGCTCGAGGCCCGCCAGGCCGACGCCCTTGTCTACGTGTTCCGTGACGTCTCACGTGCCGACGACGTGGAGGTCCTGCGCGACTTCACCGAAGTCTCAGGACGTGCGACGACCGGCGCTGGCGAACCGTCCTCGGCGATCGGGGTGCTCTCGCACGCCGACACGTTCGGTTCGGGCACCTGGGGCCAGACCGACCCGTTCGACGACGCTGGGGCGTACGCTGCGACGATCGCCGCGCAACGCGCCGCCGAGCTGTCGACGGTCATCCCCGTCTCGGGCCTCATGGCGCAGTCGGTCGCCACCGGGCAGGTCACCGAGAACCTCACCCGCGCCCTGGCCTCGCTCGACGGCCTGGACGAAGCCGACCTGCGCTACCCCGACGACGCCCAGGCCACCGCGGTCGACACCGCCGCAGGTGTCGTCGGTGACTACGGCGTGCGGTACGGGCGCGAGGTGGCCGCCGCTGGGTCCGGGGCGCTGTCGGACTGGTTGTCGACCCGGTCCAACGAGCACGCGCTGCGCCGGGCGTTGCGCGACCGCTATGTCGGCCGGCACCGCCAGCTCAAAGCCCGCCAGGCCCTGAACCTGCTCACCCAGGTCACCAACGCTGCCGGGCCGTTGCACTGGCAGATGTCCCAGGCGATCTCCGAGGCGTTGCTGTCCCCTGAGCTGCACCCGCTGGCGGAGCTGAACGCCTGGGAAGAGCTGCGCTACTCAGCCCCCAGCCACCCGGTCGTCACGACGCTGGAACGGCTGACCTCGGCACCTGACGACGCCCGCAGGGTGGGTCTGGGCCCGTCGGCTGACACTGCGGCGATCCGCAAAGAAGCGATCAAGGCGGTGAACCAGGCCAGGGCTGACGCGTCGTTGGCGATCACCCCTGGGCTGGCTGCCGCCTGCACGATCTTGGAGCGGTCGTTCACGCTCATCGCCCACCGCCAGACGCTCCAGTGAGGACCGACCCCATGCTGGCACGTGTGTGCACAACGAAGACCGCCGTTCGACGACGGCACTGACCAGGAGGAGACGTACCGTGGCTGGTTGGATCTTGGCCGTCGATTTCGGGACGGTGAACACCGGGGCGGCCATCCGGTTCCCCGACGGCAGGGTGGAGAAGGTCAAGCTCGACCCGAACTCTGACACGATGCCCTCGGCCGTCGTGGTCACCGACGGCAAGTGGAGGGTCGGGCAGGCAGCGCTCAACGCCCGGCGCACCCACCCCGACACGTTCATCGGCTCACCCAAAGCCCGGCTGGGACATGAACCGCT